>JAHIRM010000037.1 GCA_018818595.1 Bacillota bacterium | reverse complement strand
TAGCTCAGTTGGTTAGAGCTATCGGCTCATAACCGATCGGTCGTAGGTTCGAGTCCTACCGGGTCCACCACTTTTTAATACAAGGAGAAATACCCAAGCCCGGCTGAAGGGATCGGTCTTGAAAACCGACAGGGCGTGAAAGCGCCGCGGGGGTTCGAATCCCTCTTTCTCCGCCATTTTCTGCCGAAATAGCTCAATCCGGTAGAGCAACTGAATCGTAATCAGTAGGTTGTAGGTTCGATTCCCGCTTTCGGCACCATCTTTTTTCAAAGGCTCATACTTTAATGCGAGCTTATGTGACCTGCTAGCTCAGTTGGTAGAGCATTTGACTTTTAATCAAAGGGTCAGGCGTTCAAATCGCCTGCGGGTCACCACGAATTGCCCGAGTGGCGGAATAGGTAGACGCGCTGGACTTAAAATCCAGTGTCAGTAATGACGTGCCGGTTCAAGTCCGGCCTCGGGTACCACTTAGGGGTATTAGCTCAGCTGGGAGAGCGCCTGTTTTGCAAGCAGGAGGTCAGCGGTTCGATCCCGCTATACTCCACCAATTTTGGAGGTTTAGCTCAGCTGGGAGAGCATCTGCCTTACAAGCAGAGGGTCGGCGGTTCGATCCCGTCAACCTCCACCATTTATGTATTGACTTTTAGATTTTGGTTTGGTATTATAGAGTAGCAATTATAGATATCGCGGGGTGGAGCAGTCTGGTAGCTCGTTGGGCTCATAACCCAAAGGTCGGAAGTTCAAATCTTCCCCCCGCAACCAATGGTCCTGTGGTGTAGTGGTTAACATGCCAGTCTGTCACACTGGAGATCGCGGGTTCAATTCCCGTCGGGACCGCCACTTGGCTCGGTAGCTCAGTTGGTAGAGCAATGGACTGAAAATCCATGTGTCGCCGGTTCAATCCCGGCTTGAGCCACCATTTACATTTAAACGAAGCCTTTAAAAGGCTTTTTTTATTTCCTTTTTGACAATAGAAAAAATATTTTCGACGCACGGGCAAACAATAATTAATAATAAAATTCACATCCTCAAATATACTTGATTTAATATTTGTGGTATAATTACTTTTGATTTGAATGCGACTTAAAGATTGTATCCAATTCTCTTTGATCTCAAGAACCGTTATTTCAGTTGTATCAAACGAGAGAGAGTGAAATAAAATGATAGAAAGTAAATTTCAATTAATTTCTTATATATTAATGATTCCCATCTTTATATTCACGCTATTACTTATAAAATGGGATTATGAAATTGATGGAATATTAGTGATGGGAATACTGATAGTCGCTAATGGTTGTTTATCAATGATCAAATCAAGCAAGCATTCTGAATTAGGAAGAGTATTTTGGCTCAAAAAAGATTATAAGTTATTCAGGTTTATTGAGTATGACAAGGGTGAGTATGGTAAATTACCAGTGATTTATTTATTATTCTCAATTAATTTTTTATTGTCTTTAATATTAACTGAATTCACTTTTGCTTTTAAAAGTTGGAATATGATTCCAGCAATTATAATAATTGCAAGTTGGATTGGGTTGACTGTTGTTTTTTCTATAATAGAAGTGGCCATTGATAAAATAAGACAGTAATTTTTGTCTTTTTTACAAGTCATAGCTGCTACATATGTACTTTTAATTTCTATGCATACGATAATTACCCAAACCACTCTTCAAAAACCATATCAATCCAATTGGAGAAAAATATGAAAAAAAAGTTATTTATTTCGACATTTATGTTTATTTTAATGTGTGTGATATTTGTTTTTACATTTCAATTAACTGAAGAATACAGAGTTGAAAAATATATAGATAGAATCCATTTCGATAATCTAACAAATAAAGATGCAGAGATAATTGAAAAAGTGAAAATGGATGGTGAATCTTTTTATATACTAGTTGTGGATGAATATTCAAATAGTTCTTTTAATTCGGAAAGATATTACATTGTTAAAGTAAAAAATAATTATTTAGGAATAACAGCGTTTGAAATAATTTATAGTAAATATGATGGCATGATTGGATGTTCATTTTCCAATACATTTGACGGCGAAACATATATTTTTGGTTTAAAAAATGATAATATT
Organism: Bacillota bacterium; assembly: GCA_018818595.1. NCBI lineage: Bacteria > Bacillati > Bacillota > Bacillota bacterium. The sequence continues at coordinate 100,010 of JAHIRM010000037.1, read as the reverse complement.
TACAATACAATTATAGTCACTTTAGTATCTGGTGAAGAAGTTGTGCTTCCTGTTACGGATAGTCCAGTTCTCTTTTATTATACTAAAGACTACCTTCAAATAGAAGATGTCGAATATAACATAACTAACTAAGAAAATTTAATGATAGTGGTTGATATCATAGATGGAATTTGATATGTATATAAGATTCGTACTCTCATGCACATCTTACATGAAACGACTGAAAATCCATGTATCAATTAAGTTTATAAAACCATTACACATAAATAAAGGGAGAAATATATATGACATTCTACAGTATTAATTTTATCTATATAGGTATATGGGTATTTGTTTTTTTGGGCTTTTTACAAGGGGCTTCTTTAGATTATTTATGTCCTAATTATGAGGGTGTAAGGAAAGTGAATCTTCATCGATTTAGTAAATACTTTAAAATGAATAAAGTATATAAACCAAAAATGTGGATTAAATCATTTATTATGCAACTAGTAGGATACATATATATTATCCTTTCATTTGCTTTGATAGTAATATCATTATTTCAGACTATCGAAACTACTATATATTTCGTTTCGATATATTTTCTAGCTACTTTAATATATTTTATTGGTGGGTATATTTATACAAAAATGTATTGATATATTTAGTGCCTGAAACGACTGAAAATCCATGTGACGTCGGTTCAATCCCAGCTTGAGCCACCATTTACATTTAAACGAAATCCGTTAAATGGCTTTTTTTATTTTACTAGATTTAATTATTTTTAAGCTCTTCATTACATCTAGATTAGCTTAATAATAAGATAGTTAATCATAAGCAAATTTACTTATAGATTTTTATATGGTAAAATTAATTTAATTTATATTTAGAGGTGCTTACTATGGAAAAAAAATATCAAGTATTTGTAAGTTCAACATATGCAGATTTAATTGAAGAAAGAAAAAAAGTTCAAGAGGTATTATTGATGGCGGATTGTATTCCGGCAGGTATGGAAGCCTTTGTTGCAACCGATGATAACCAATTTAACGTAATCAAGCAAGTAATAGATTTGTGTGATTATTATATTTTGATTATTGGTAAAAGATATGGAAGCATTAATCCAGATACTGGGATTAGTTACACTGAAATGGAATACAAATATGCAAAAGAAAAAGAAATACCTGTATTGGTTTTTTGTATAAATGATGATCTTAAACTGAGTTCAGATAAGATGGAAAGTAATCCAGAATCAGTCATCAAACTTATTGAATTTAGAAATACTGCTATGAGTAATACTTTAGCGAGTATATGGAATGGCATTTCAGATATTGGAGGTCAAGTTGCAATTTCCATAATGAAGGCTAAAAACACAGTAACAAGGCCTGGTTGGATAAGAGGAGAAGGATATAATCCCGAAGAATTTTTACAACAAATTAATGAACTTAAGAAAGAAAATCAACAGTTGATAGAAATTAACAAAAAAAATATGAAAGAAATTGATTCATTTACATCAATACCAGAAAATTTGGCCTTTGAAGATTATGAATTAAAAGTACAATATAAAATAGGATATGAAAGCTCTTTTTATACTAAAACAGTTACCTTGAAGGAGATATTTAAATATTTATCAATTGCAATGCATAATGTTACACTATCAGAAGATTATATCGTAGAATTAGTCGGAAAATGTGTAAGCAATAATACTCGTTTAGTTACTCTAAAAGATAACCTATTAGTCAATATATTACTAAATCAATTTGAGCACTTGAATCTTATATATTCAAAGTGGAACGATGAAAATAAAAAGCTTTATTATGGGCTAACTACAAAAGGAAAAAAAGTAAAAGATGATTTTCATTTAATAAAAAAATAACATTTTAATGGTGATTAAAGTTCAATTCTAACTTTAATCACCATTTACATTTAATTGAAGCCCTTGTAAGGGCTTTTTTATGTTTTATTATCTGTTTTACAAATTTAATTTGCAGCATATGGACTCATAAAAATCAATAATATAAAACTCAAAAGCAAATTTACTCGCAGTTATTTTTATGCTATAATCTCTATATTAGATAACTATTGCAGGAGGAAATTATGAAGATTTTATCAAAAAACAGCAAGCTTCACTTAAAAATATCATTGTCACTTTATTGTACATTTTTTATTATATCGGCGCTACTATATTATTATGATTCTTTTATAGAAGAAATCGACTTCAATTCAAGTTTCTTTTCTGCAATCATTGTCCCAATTATATTTCTTATTATTTCATTAATGATGGATGTTGCATATTCGAATAAGGAACAAAATAGAAAATCGAAAGTTCTATTATTAATTGTTTTTCCTGCTTTCATTTCTATACATTTTTTTGTATTAACTCTAGGCTTTATGCCAATGTTTTCTGAGGCGATTATTCTATGGTATTTCTTATTATTGCTTCCCTTATTCATATTGATAATTTACTTTTATTTTACTAACAAATATTCATCCAAAAAATTCAAATTATTTATAATATTAAAATATATACTTTCTATTGTTTTCTATTTATATGGATTCTTACTTTTTCTTGCATATGGTCTTGTAGGATTAGGTGTTTAATTCGATAATATAATTACATTCATTTATATAGCGGTTTAGTCCAAGAGGAGATGTTAAGTTTGAACAAACAAGTTGTAGTAGTGGATTATCAAAGCGAATGGAGACAAGAGTTTGAAGTCATGAAGGCTTTTTTCCGACGCAATATAAATATACCCAATATCCAAATAGAACACATAGGGTCGACAAGTGTCGAAGGACTATCGGCCAAGCCAATCATAGACATCGTTATTGTTGTTAATTCAACAAAAGAGTTTGAAAAAGTGAAGAAGGATTTGGAGAATGTAGAATACACCCATGTGGGGGATCAAGGCATCAAGAATCGAGAAGTGTTCAAATTAACAAAACCGAGCAATTTTTACCATCATAACTTATACGTTGCTTTACAGGGGTCTCTTGGATTGAAAAATCAGTTAACGTTTCGGAATCACTTACGAAAACATCCAGAAGATGTTCAAAGATATGGAAATCTAAAAAAAGAATTAGCCAAAAGATTTTCGTTTGATATAAGTTCTTACATTGAAGGAAAAACGGAATTCATTATTTCTATCTTACAACAATACAATTTTGATGAAAATGAGTTAATGGAAATCATAAATATCAATAAAAAGTGATTTATTGAATTTCACTACATTAGAAAGTTTTTATAGTCTGCGAAAATCTTCCTTAAAATCACAAATCAATCATCGATACGAAAACGCACAGTGATTCAATCCTTGCTTGATACATCATTTAAATATTAACTAAGCCCTTTCAAGGGCTTTTTTATATAATTTAATTAATAAAAAAATACAATTGTAAATTTACTTGCTTAAATTATTATGTTATAATTTTCACATATAAATAATGTGTTTTCTATAACAAATAGTAGTTCATATTACTAAACATACAGGAGGAATATATGGATTTGCCATTGAACATTGTTCAAATACTTACATTTATAGTTGTTGGAGCATCGGCACTTGCCTCAACCATTCTATTCTTTAAAACTAAAAATAAGGATAGAGAAAAAGAAACCTTTGATTACATTGATGATAAATTTACTGATTTTTTAGAAATTTGTTTAGCAAAACCATATCTTGATATTTTTGATGTGGAAGATGATAATAAAATTGAACTCAATGATATGCAAAAAAAAGAAGAAAAGATAGCCTTCGCTTATTTAATGGGAATTTTTGAAAGAGTCTATATTTTCTATGTAGATAATGGTAGAAAATGTGATACAGATCAATTTGTTAATTGGAAAAGAACCATTCAAGAGTATTTAAAACGCGATAATTTTAGAGATGCATGGGTGGAAAACGGATATGGCTGGGATGCAGGATTTATACTATTTATGGATGACTTGTTTCTTAAGATAGAAAGCAAAGTAGAGTTAGAGGCCGTAAGGTCAAGAACTCAGCTTGAAATGTGGTACAAAGAATATAAAGATCAATTTGTTATTGATGCAAATAATGATAAATTTGAACGGTTGGTTTCATACTTTGAATATGAAGGAAAATATCCTTATCAATACTATTTTATTAAGGATTGTAATGGAACAATTGTGGGCGGATTATTAACCCAAGAAATTAAGAATGCCGTTGTCATACTATATATATTTGTTAAAGAAAAATACAGAAAACAAGGATTAGGTAGTTTTGCTCTTCGAAAATTAAGAACACAATATAAAGAAAAAAACTTTTTTCTAGCTGAAGTAGAAAAAAGAAATGAAGAGCATAAGCCTTGGTGGATTAACAATTTATTTGCAGAAATTAAGATCGATTATTATACACCTGAAATGAATCACGATACTCACTCTGAAATAAAAGCAGTTAATGTAAATGATTTAGTGACCTTCTATAATAAGCCAGTTGCTCCTAAACATTTACTTAAAATAATAAATATATATTTTAAAACATCATTTGTTTATGATGAACATTTAAATATTAATCATTTTGAAGCGGTTAAAAATAATACGGAGCAGCTTCTTAACATGAAAAAAGAACTAGATTTTAGAATTAAAAGAATAGTAAATAAATAAAAGGTTCAAAAATTGGTGAATTCTTTTTACAATTTGTGAATAAGTTTCTAAGTCAAAAGTATTAAAGAGGTTATATATGAAGAAACTCTTAATCATTAGCGTATTGCTAGGAATACAAATATTTTTTATGATATATTTCTATGGCCCTTATGAAAGAATGTATATCTTCTGGCCTATTACTGGATTTTTGACTATAGTGAATATCTTTTTGATAATGCCTATATTTAAATGCAAAGAAGTAGGCTTTAATAACAAAAGAATATTTTATAGCTTAGCTTTATTTTATCCAATGTTATTGATTGCAATCTTTGTATACTCCAGTTTTCAATTCAATTATGTTGTAATGCCAAGAGATTATTTTACAACTGACGTTTTTCCTGTTACATACGATTATTCTGATTTAAAAGGCACTGTAAGGATTGAATATTTTTCTAGAGACTACTATGGAAACGAAGAAATATATAGAGAATCTTATGATAAAGACGAAATCAAAGAGTTTTTAGAATTTTTTCGTGATAGTACTTTAGCTTCTGAGAGTGTTGCAGATGAAGTTCCAAATTCTAGTTTAGATTTTGATTGGGAAAACGACATATTAGTTGTTATAAGAAATATGAAATTTGAAGATGATGGTTATCAAATTTTTAACGTGCATTTAGTTGATACAAGTAGTTACGTATTAATTCGTGATGGGGCAAGTCCAAAGCATGTTTACGAAATACAAGATGATTTAAGGTTATTTATTGAAGAACACTTGTTATTAGATACATAAATTACTATTATTTCTGTCTTTGATAATGTTCTTCTTCAATATTATTTTCTGCATAAATTAACTAAAAAGGCTTGTTTTTTTGAAGAAGCAATAATATTTAATAAATATTGTGATAATATTAGAAATATATGAAACAAGAAGAATATTTAATTATACTGGGGTCAAATCTAATTTTAGAAAAGGAGAAAAATATGAAAAAGGATATTGAAAGAATTGAATTACCTGAAATGCAGCTAGCATTTACCTTTAACAATGACTTTGACGTTGCCCAAGAATTGATCAAGGAGTATCTTGAAAAAATTGGATTTCCAGATGCCAAAAGGTATCGTTCTCAAATTAATGATAGAAACGAAGTGTCGTACTTAATGTATGCAAAAATACCCATTAATGAAAAGGAATTAGAATCAGAAGGTATGATTATAGTTATTACTGTGCCAAAACAAAACTATGTTAAACTTACATATACTAAAGAACCAAATGAAGTTCTTACAAAAGACGAATTAGAAGAAACAAAATTTTTTAAAGATGTTGAAGATTTTTTTATAAAGAATGAGTATGAACATAGCTTGGAATATCTTAATTATTTAGCAGAAACTGTGGGGAATAAGGATATTGTTTATATTCCTTATGAGGATTAAGCATAAACACATAAATTTATGTTAGAACAATTGTCAAGCGAGACAATATGAAAAAAATATTGTTATTTTTGATACTCTTTGCTTATTTGCAAATCGGTATGGATCAAAGTTTTTAATCATTAGTTATGGGATTCTTAGCCAAAGATTGTTTTAATATTATTAGTAACAAGATAAACACTATATTTTCAAGGGAGAGGTAAATATGAATACAAGAGGAGAATCAAAGTTACTATTTGCATTGAAAAACACCATATACATCATTTTAATTGCTTTTGGAACAAGCAGATTATTGTATTATCATTTTTTAGATAGAGATATTGATAATGGGTATTTGGTATTTTTGGCAATTATGTTGATGTCGGGAATTGTGGGAATATTTATTGAGATTTATAAGGCAAGAGATTAACTAAATAACAAATAAAAAGGAATCATATTAGAGAAATCTAGTATGATTCTTTTGATTTAATGATTGGTTAAAACCGTTAGAAATAAGGTGTGAAAATTGGGATACATTTTTTAACGATACCTAATTTTATTAAATTGAGATGTATTTGATTTTTCTTATCAATTGAAGTATACTTGACACAATTCAACTAATATCTAATTTACTTACATTTGTTAAGAGGGAGAGAACTAAAATGAAATTTAATCTTGTCAATTTTTTGCAAGGCATCTCAATTTCTCTTGATTATATCGAAAAAGAGATATTTGGAGTTCCAACCAATCATTCGAAAAGAGTGGCTTATATTTCTTATCACATTAGTAGCGCGCTTTCTTTGCCAGAAGATCAAGTGTTTGACTTGCTTTCGCTCGCAATTTTGCATGACAACGGAGCATCTCTTGCAATCCTTCACGAAGAATTAAAAGGAACGCATCTTGAAAAACGACTTTCTCTTGAAACTGCAATAATGCATTGCACAATGGGAGAAAAGAATTTAGTGGATTTTCCCTTTCTAACAAAGCCAAAAAATGTCATTTTATATCATCACGAAAACTGTGATGGATCAGGATTCTTTGGGATAAAAGGAGACAAAATTCCACTTTTAGCACAAATCATTCATCTTTCGGATATGATTGATTTAAATTTTAATTTGACACATATTCCAAGTAACCCAGTCTTAAAAAATCAAATTATTGATTTTGTACAAAAAAATAATACCAGCTTATTTTCTAATGTTGTAGTTAATGCATTTCTTGAAATTTCAAATCAACCTTCCTTTTGGGAAGGACTATCTGATGATATCATTGATGAAAACTTAGAAAAAAGTTCACAAGGATTCGATTTTGAAATGGAATCGAAAACGATTCGAAAAATAACAAAAACATTTTCAAAAGTGATAGACTCAAAATCTAGTTATACACATCAACATTCCAATATGGTAGCAGCCACGATGAAAAGAATGGCAAAATTTTATCATTTAAATAAAGAAGAATCAAGTTTACTTGTTATTGCAGCTGATTTGCATGATTTAGGAAAATTAGGTATTAGCAAATCTATCATTGAAAAGCCAGGGCCACTAACTATAGAAGAATTTAAAGTGATTCAAGAACATCCTACTATAGCCTATGAATGTTTAAAAAACATTATTGGATTTGAAAAAATTACAGAGTGGATTTACAATCATCACGAAAAATTGGATGGATCTGGATACCCGAGAGGATTAACAAAAGAAAATTTGGATTTCGGGTCAAGACTGATTGCTTGCATTGATATTTACACTGCTCTTCAAGAAGATAGGCCTTATCGAAAGGCGATGAGTAAAGAAACCGCCTATTCTATTTTAAGTGATATGGCAATGAAAGGATTAATTGACTTAGACATTTGCCAAGATATTTATCAAATTTTTCATCAATCATAATATATTAGACTACCCAATAGGTAGTCTTTTTTATAAAAAAAGAATTGAGACCTTCCCTTCGTATTATGTTATATGAAAGGAAGTGTTATTGAGTGAAAAAATTAGGTGTATTTGTTTTAAGTATTTTAATTATACTTTTTTCTTTTAAATCTGAAGTGTGTGCACAAACGTTAAACTATTTGCCTGGAGGTGATAATTATTTAACAGTTGATTTGTTTGAATTTGATGGGCCATTTTATTCGACTGATGGGACTTTTTTGATAAAACCATATACAGATTATATTATGACTGTTTCACAAACCTATTTTAATCAACTCGTAAATGAAGATGTTTTATTTGAGATTTTGTATTATGATGACGAGATGTTGCTTGAAAGTAGTGCTGTATTGGCGGGAGATTTTAGTTTCGTTGGAAACGAAAATACAATGAGCTATCTGTTTAAAACGCCAACAAATACCAATTATGCTTTTCTTAGTTTTTACAATATAAATGATTATTTTATGTCTTCTGGGTTTGATGAAGTCATATTAGAGGAAGGTTCTTCCTTTGATGGATTTGAGTCATATTCTGAAGGAACGATTATGGATACAGAAGCCCCGTGTTTTGAAATTTTTGGGATTGTTCTTTCCTATGTTCATTCACCCATTACTTCGCTTGAAATTTTATCAGCTTTACAAGCATATGATGATATTGATGGAGATGTTTCAAACAGAATTGTTATTATTAGTGATGATTATGAAATAAACAAATCTGTTCTTGGAACTTACGTTATCACATTTGAAGTGTCAGATTTAAGTGGGAACTCCACTCAAATCGACATTTCTGTAGAAGTAGTAGATATTCTTAAACCAGTATTTTCTGATATAGAGACAATTGAAGTAGCGTTTCCAAATAGTTTGACTATATCAGAAATCGTTTCTCTAATACATGCAAGCGATAATTATGATGGGGATATAACTACAAACATTGTATTGACAGAAGATAATTATTCTAGCAGTAATTTTGAAATTGGAAATTATAATTTAATCTTTCAGGTAAGCGATTCATCGGGAAATACGGAATATTATACAGTTTTTATTGATGTGATTGACAATGAATTTCCTATATTTTCGGGAATAACTTCGATTATTGTTGGATATGATACTAGGTTGTACCTAGAAGATATTTTACAAGGGTTAAGCATTAGCGATAATTATGATAATTCTGAAGATTTAGAAATAGTTCTAATATCCGAAAATTATTTTAGTAATTATCAACTATTAGGGAATTATCAAATGGTTTTTAAAGTGGAAGATTCAAGTGGGAATATAACAGAACAAATTGTGTCTATTACAGTTGTTGATGAAATTGGACCTGCTGTCTATTTTGATTTTTCTGTTATTCAAGTTTATTCTGATACAATACTTGAGTTATCCGATTTAACCAATTTATTCATTCAGTCCAAAGAATTAAATGCATTATTAAATTACGAAGTTGTTATTCAGTATGATTCTTATACAGCTCACGCATCAACTCCTGGCATGTATCAATTATCACTTGATTATAAATCTGATGATGGGCTTATCTTCTCAAAAACAGTACAAGTATTAGTGAAAGACAGATCTTCTGATTATTATTATGAAGCTCCAATTGCTACCAATCCACCTGAAATAGGGTTTTGGGAAGAAAATAAAGCAGCAATTACCGGGATAGCGCTATCATTTATCGCTATATGTTCAAATCTTGTCTGGTTTTTAATATACAAAAAAAAGTAAGCGTTTTATACGCTTATTTTTATTTTATTCTGATAAGAGAAGTGTTATAATACATATGCTGAAATATCTTAGTGAAGGGAGATTAAAGAAGTGGGAGCAAAAATTCAGATTACTGAAGAAAAGCTTGCAAGATTGTATGCAATAATGGAAGAGAATAAGAAAAAGCCGGGTCCATTAATGCCTACACTACATGAAGCACAAAAAATATTTGGTTGCATTCCCTTGCACATCCAAAAAATTATTTCAAAAGAGTTAAATGAAAGTATTTCAAAAATCAATGGAGTTGTGACCTTTTATGGTCAATTCTCAATTGAACCAAAAGGGAAAACCATCATTAGCGTTTGTTTAGGGACGGCGTGTTACGTTAGAGGATCTCAAGGAATTCTTGATGCATTTTCTGATGACTTAAAAATTAAAATTGGTGAGACATCTCATGATGGTGAGTTTACATTACAAGCAACTAGATGCATTGGTGCTTGTGGATTAGCTCCAGTCTTTACAGTAAATGAAATTGTTTATGGAAACGGTTCTGTTCAAAAAGCAAAAGAAGTTTTAAAAGGAATGAAATAAAATGAGTATATTCATTCAAATATTAAAGAAATCCTTACTAAATATCTATGGGGGGGAATAAGATGAAATCACTTGAAGATTTAAAAAAACTAAAAGACCAAGCTGTAAAAAACAGGAATATGTTCTATCAATCTGGAGGAATTAGAATTCAAATCGGTATGGGTACCTGTGGGATTGCCGCGGGGGCAAGGCCAGTATTAATTGGGTTTGAAAAGGAAATTAGATTAAGAGGACTAAAAAATATAATCATTACACAAGTGGGTTGCATGGGAGAATGTGCCTTTGAACCAATTGTCGAAATCGTTGAAAACAATGGAAATTCTACCACATACTGTTTGGTAAACGAACGTATGATTTCTGAAATAGTTGAAGAGCACCTTATGGGTGGAAAAAAACTAGATCGATATTTGTTGTCATCGGTGAAAAGGTAGGTACAGTTATGTTAGAGAGTATGCATATATTAATCTGTGGCGGTAGTGAGTGTTCTAATTCCAACTCAAAAGAAATAAGAGATGAATTTGAAAAGTATTTAGATAGTTATAATTTGCATGAAGATGTAAAAATCGTTATGACAGGTTGTTTTGGACTTTGTGAAAAGGGTCCGATTGTTGTCGTTTATCCTGGAGAAGTTTTCTATTCTCACGTAACAAAAGAAGATGTTTTTGAAATTGTTAGTGAGCACATTGTAAAAGGTAAAATTGTTGAAAGACTTCTGTTTAAAGATACAATTGAAAAAAAGAAAATTAAAAACAATTCACAATTAAAATTTTATGCAAAACAAAGACGTTTAACATTAAGAAATTGTGGAAATATAAATCCATTAGACATTGAAGAATACATCACAAATGATGGATATTTAGCGCTTGGAAAAGTGCTAACCGAAATGACTCCTATGGAAGTAATTGAGACAATGAAAAAGTCTGGACTTCGCGGCCGAGGTGGCGGTGGATTCTCAACTGGATTAAAATGGGAATTTGCATCAAAATCAGTAGATGATCAAAAGTATGTTATTTGTAATGCAGACGAAGGGGACCCAGGCGCATTTATGGATAGAGCCGTTCTAGAAGGAGATCCTCATTCTGTTTTAGAAGCAATGGCTATTTGTGGATATGCAATTGGAGCAAATCAAGGATATGTTTATGTTCGTGCTGAATATCCCGTTGCGGTAGAAAGACTTGAAATTGCGATTGCTCAAGCAAAAAAATATCAACTTTTAGGAAAAAATATCTTTGATACTGGTTTTGATTTTGATATAGAATTACGCCTTGGTGCAGGTGCTTTTGTTTGCGGAGAAGAAACCGCGCTCATCGCCTCCATTGAAGGTAACCGAGGTATGCCAAAAAACAAACCACCCTTTCCTGCAGTAAAAGGATTATGGGGGCACCCAACCAACGTGAATAACGTTGAAACATTTGCTAACGTTCCAGTTGTATTCTTAAAAGGAGCAACTTGGTTTAAATCGATAGGAACAGAAAAATCAAGTGGTACAAAAGTATTTGCGCTTGGTGGAAAGATTCAAAATACCGGATTATTAGAAGTTCCAATGGGAACAACACTTAGAGAAGTAATTTTTGATATTGGTGGAGGAATTCCCAATAAAAGAAAATTTAAATCCGTTCAAACCGGTGGTCCATCCGGGGGATGTATTACAGAAGAATCGCTTGACACTCCAATTGATTTTGATAATCTAATTAATTTAGGTTCTATGATGGGTTCGGGTGGAATGATTGTAATGGATGAGGATAACTGCATGGTAGACGTTGCTCGTTTTTATCTTGATTTTACCGTTGAAGAATCTTGCGGGAAATGCACTCCTTGTAGAGAAGGAACCAGAAGAATGCTTGACATCCTTAATAAAATTTGCGAGGGCGAAGGAACGCTTCAAGATTTAGATACGTTAGAAATACTTGGGAACATGATTCAGGAATCATCTTTATGTGGATTAGGACAAACAGCTCCAAATCCAGTTTTATCTACGCTTAAACATTTTAGAAACGAATATGTTGCTCATGTAGTGGCCAAGGTGTGTCCGGCAGGAGTTTGTTCAAATCTTACTAATTTTGTTGTTACTGATAAATGTATTGGTTGTACTAAATGTGCAAAGAACTGTCCTGTTGGAGCTATTTCAGGAAAAGTAAAAGATAAACATTTTATTGATTTAGACATTTGTATTCGATGTGGAGCATGTAAAACGGTTTGTCCTGTCAATGCAATTACTTCAAAATCATTACACTGGGAGGAACGATTGAATGGCTAATATGATACATGTAACAATTGATGGCAAACAAATAGAAGTTCCATCTGGGTATACTGTATTAAAAGCGGCTGAAATTGCTGGAGTTCGAATTCCTAGACTTTGTTTTTTACAAGGAGTTCATGAAGAATCCAATTGTCGTGTATGTATCGTAAAAATAGATGGAATGAAAGGGTTGAAAACTTCTTGTTCAACAAAAGTAGTAGAAGGAATGAATATTTCGACCAATTCCAAAGAAGTATATAATGCCGTATCTGCAAATCTTGAATTACTTGCAGGAAACCATAAATTTGAATGTTGGAAATGTTCCAGAGAAAATAGTTGTGAATTTTTAGATTTGTTAAGAAGATTTAATGTTGATAATGATTTTAGTAATGGAGAAATTTTTGATCAAAAAACGATTAGACTCAACGATTCTTCCGATGCAATGATTATTGATTCTAGTAAATGCGTTTTATGTGGACGTTGTGTTTCTGCATGTGAAAAATTATCTGGACTTGGTATTTTAAATTTTAATCAAAGAGGATCTAAAACTTATGTTGGACCAGCATTATTCCATAATTTGGATGATGCAGGTTGTATCTATTGTGGAAAATGTATTCAAGCATGCCCTACAGGAGCCATTCGTGAAAAAGATGAAATTAAAGAATTAGAAAGAGCTCTAAGAGATCCAGAAAAAACAATAGTCGTTCAAGTTGCACCAGCTGTAAGAGCAGCACTTGGAGAAGAGTTTGGATATAAAATTGGAACCAATGTGGAAGGTCAAATGTTTGCTGCTTTAAAAGTGTTAGGAATTCATGAAATCATGGATACAAACTTTACAGCCGATTTGACGATTCTAGAAGAAGGAACCGAATTTATTTCTCGTGTGAAAAACAATGGTGTATTACCAATGTTTACTTCATGTTCACCTGGATGGGTTAATTATTTAGAACTTTACTATCCTGAATATATTTCTAACTTATCTTCTTGTAAATCTCCTCAACAAATGGCAGGAGCTCTAATAAAAACTTATTATGCAAAAAAATTAAATAAAAGTCCAAAAGACATCATTTCGGTATCGATTATGCCTTGTGTTGCGAAAAAGGCCGAAGCTAGAAGACCCGAAATGGGAAGAGATGGATACAGAGACGTAGATATTGTATTAACTACGAGAGAAATTTCTAGAATAATCAGACATAGAGGAATTCCTTTCCGTGATTTGGAACCAATCAAACCTTTTGGTGAATTGGCAAAATATACCGGAGCAGGCGCTATTTTTGGAGCGACTGGAGGAGTAATGGAAGCCGCTTTAAGAACGGTTACTGAAATTTTAGAAGGACATTCTACTCCTGTTGAATTCGCAGATATGAGAGGGCTTGAAAACATCAAAGAAGCTACTTATTGTGTTAATGGAACAGAAGTAAATGTTGCAGTTGTACATGGCGGAAGAGCCATAAAGGAATTTATGGAACATCTTAAAATTACAGATAAACAATATCATTTTGTTGAATTCATGGGTTGCACTGGTGGATGTGTAAATGGCGGAGGACAGCCGATTGTTTCAGCTGAAGTTCAAGAAAAAATAGATGTTAGAGCTAAGAGGGCAAAAGTGCTTTATAACATTGATGAAGAAGCTGAATTTAGAAAATCACATGAAAATCCTGCTGTAATTAAAATATACAAAGAATTTTTACAAGAACCAAATTCTCATATCAGTCATGAATTACTTCATACTACCTATAAAAAAAGAACTAGTTATTCAGAGGGATCAAAATGAGAAAAATCGTAAGTTTCATTGTACTATTCCTTTTTGGCTTTCTATTATTTGGTTGTCAAGAAGATATAGGAGTATTGTCCGTTATGACTCCATCTGGAGCACCGGCCCTTGCTCAAATGTACGTTCAAGAAGAAGCTGAAAATTATTTAGTTGATGTTGTGGTTGGAGCAGACCCCTTGGTAGCAGCCTTTGGATCAGGGTCTCATGATTTTATCTTTGCACCAACAAATCTTGGGGCAAAATTGTTTCAATCCAACCAAGATTATATTTTTTTAGCAGCAATTACATTTGGAAATTATTATCTTATTACCGTTCAAGATTCAACTTTTACGATGAGTGATTTAGAAGGAAAAGAAATAATTGTTTTTGGGCAAAATCAAACATCCGACATTATTATTCAATTCCTATTGAACTCTCTCGAGATAGATTGTACAATTACTTATGTGGATTCAGTGGCTACTGCGACGGCTTCTTTTATAGCTGATTCCTCAAAAATTATTATGATTGCAGAACCTTCTTTATCTGTTTTAACTGCTCAAATCTCTAATATAGATATTATTGATTTGCAAGCAGAGTATCAAACAATAACAGGAGATAATTCCTATCCTCAAGCTGGAGTGTTTGGGAAAGCTTCTTTGTCAAAAAACGCAATTAATACATTTTTAAATGATTTAGAAGCCTCGATTGAATCTGTAAATGATGATGTGGAAGCAGCCGCTACTTTAGCAGTTGATTTAGAATTTGGATTTCCATATGCTGTTTTAGTTAATGCTATTCCAAATAGTCATTTAGGATTTGTTTCAGCGCAAGATGCGAAAACTTCTTTAGAAACTTATTTTAATTTAATTTTAGAAATAAATCCTGGATTGATTGGAAACGTACTACCAAGTACTGAATTTTATTATCAACCATAGTAGGTGATTTTTTTGAAAAAAACAGGAATAACAATGCTTTCAATTTTCATCCTTTTTTTAGGTTGGATTATAGTCTTTGCCGTTGTAAATAATCCGTTACTTTTACCAAGTCCACTTGCTGTCTTTAAAGCTTTTTTTGAGTTGTTTACAAACTTGAAAACTCTTCAAAGCATGGGAGCAACTATTCTTAGGTTACTGCTAGCTTTAACCATTGCATTTATCATTGGAGTTGCATTAGGGCTTCTTTCTGGATTTTACCCAAAGTTCGCGACTTTCTGCTCGCCTATAGTAACGATTCTTCGAACGGTTCCTGTGATTTCAATCGTTGTGATAATGTTAATATTATTTGGTTTTGAAACTACACCTTATCTCATAACATTCTTTATGATTTTTCCTATAATATATCAAGCAACTTTTGGAGGAATTAAACAAATTGATTCTGAACTAGTTGATGTTTATAAGTTAGAGGATAATCGAATCATTACTGGACTAAAATACTGTTACATTCCTTTAATCCAAAGTCAAGTAAAAACCGCTTTATTACAATCTGCAGGACTTGGAATTAAGGTATTAGTTATGGCAGAATTTTTAGCACAAACTAAAAATTCGATTGGAAATCAACTGTACTTATCTAAAGTGAATTTGGCTTATGATCAAGTGTTTGCATGGACGTTATTATTAATTTTTCTCGCTGTTATTTTAGAACTATTAATTAATCGTTATGCAGTTATTAAAAACAAAATTACTAATGATATTTCTGTGAAAAAATCAATTACAGATTGACAATATATTTTTTGTAAGGTATTATATATTCGACATAAGGGAGTAGCTGGCGCATGATATGCGTAGTTAAATCAACATCATGGCCTAAAGCCTGGTTTAATTTTTAACAGCAAGACTTATGCACATCTTGTGCGTAAGTCTTATTTTTTTTAGAGAGGAAATTTATATGGAGATGTATCAAAAAAAAGTATCTGATGTTTTGAAAGACTTTGAAGTTCAAGAAAAAAAAGGATTGTCAAGCGAAGAAGTATTAGTAAGACAAGAGCGTTATGGAAAAAACGAATTGAAAGAAAAGAAGAAAAAATCATTCTTTCAAATGTTCTTAGATCAATTTAAAGATTTTTTGGTTATTATCCTTTTAGTAGCTGCGGGAATTTCAATTGTAATGGGAATCTTTACTGGCGAAGGATTGGTAGATGGAATTGTTATTTTGGCTATCGTCCTATTGAACGCAGTTTTAGGAGTGACTCAAGAACAAAAGGCTAGCAATGCTTTAGATGCATTGAAGAAAATGAGTT
Organism: Bacillota bacterium; assembly: GCA_018818595.1. Taxonomy (NCBI): domain Bacteria; kingdom Bacillati; phylum Bacillota; species Bacillota bacterium. The sequence continues at coordinate 83,595 of JAHIRM010000037.1, read as the reverse complement.
CTCCTCATGCAAAAGTATTACGAGACGGAAAAATTAGTGAAGTATCTTCCATTGATTTAACAATAGGAGATATCGTTTATTTAGAAACAGGAGATTACGTTGCGGCTGATATGAGGCTCATTGAGAGCATCAATCTTCGAATTGATGAATCCGCATTAACAGGAGAATCATTACCTGTTGAAAAAGATGCCTCTATTACGTATAAACAAGAAGTTGTTTTAGCTGAAAGATATAATCTAGCCTATATGTCAACTTTGATTTCCTATGGAAAAGCATTTGGTATTGTTACTAATATCGGAATGACTACTGAAATAGGTAAAATTGCGACAATGCTAGATGCTGTAGAAGAAGGGAAAACGCCTTTACAAAAAACAATTGATGAATTCGCAAAAGTATTAGGAATCATTTGCATTGTTGTATCGCTTGTGGTATTTGGACTTGGATTGATTCAAGGAAAAGATGTATTTGAAATTTTCTTAACAGCAATCGCATTAGCAGTTGCAGCAATTCCTGAAGGACTCACGGCGGTAATTACAGTCGTTCTAGCCTTGGGCATGCAAAGAATGGTTAAAAGACACGCAATTATTAAAAACCTTGCTACTGTAGAAACACTTGGGCAAGCAACGGTTATTTGTTCTGATAAAACAGGAACGTTAACTCAAAATGAAATGACTGTTAAAATAGTTTTTGATCTTGATAATGAATATGAAGTGACAGGTACTGGTTACGAATTAGAAGGTAATATTTTATTACATGATAAAATCGTAAAACCGACTGGAAATTTAGATTTAATCTTAAAAACTTGTTTGCTTTGCAATGATGCTATTTTAGAAAGTAAAAATAAAGTATTAGGAGACCCAACGGAAGCATCCCTTTTGGTTTTAGCTGAAAAAGGTGGATATTCTATTGAAAAAACAAAAGAAAAGTATATACAAGTAAATGAATATCCTTTTGATTCAACAAGAAAGATGATGACTTCGATAAATAAGATAGATGAAAATTATATTGTTTTAACCAAAGGGGCTTGCGATCAATTAATTAAACAATGTGATCGGATTCAAATTAACGAAGAAATTAGAAAAATCACCCCAAAAGACATCAAAATGATTTTAGATAAAAATGAAGAGTATTCTACAAAATCATTCCGAGTATTAGGATATGCATACCGTGAAACCGATGATTATAAGTCAATGGATTTAGAGCAAGAATTAATTTTTCTTGGATTAACCGCGATGATTGATCCGGCAAGACCAGAAGCAAAAGAGGCAATCGCGAAATGTCATAAAGCCGGTATTCGAGTGATGATGATTACAGGGGACCATTTAACAACGGCTAAAACCATTGCTACAGAATTAAACATATTAAAACCTGGGCATTTAGCTTTATCAGGTGAAGAAACAGCAAAAATGTCCGATGAAGAATTTGAAGATGCCATCATGAAATGCGATGTGTTTGCTAGATCAACTCCAAAAGATAAAATTCGTATCGTTGAAATTTTACAAAAAAATGGAGAAGTTGTTTCCATGACGGGGGATGGAGTCAATGATTCTCCAGCATTAAAACAAGCAGATATAGGTGTTGCGATGGGAATCACTGGAACCGAAGTATCAAAAGAAGCCAGCAACATGATTTTAACAGATGATAATTTTGCTTCAATCGTTAGCGCGGTTGAAGAAGGAAGAATAATCTATAGCAATATTCGAAAATTCACAATTTATTTAGTTTCTTGTAATATTGGAGAAATTCTAGTTATTCTAGTTGCAATGATTTTTGGTGGAATTTTCGAACAATACATTCCACTACTTGCGATTCACCTGTTATGGATTAATTTAATGACCGATTCTTTTCCAGCTTTTGCTTTAGGAATGGAAAAAGGCGAACCAAACATTATGGATCAAAAACCAAGAAACACCAAAGAAAAATTATTAAACAAAAAAACATTAGTAAAAATAGTCATTCAAGGTCTTGGACTTATGCTAGCCGCACTTGCAAGTTTTAAAATAGGATTAATCTTACCTGATGCTGATTTAGCTCAAGCAAGAACCATGATTTTTGTTACCGTTATTTTCGGGGAATTATTTAGAACATATTCTGCTCGTTCGGAAACAAAATTCTTATTTCAAATGAATCCATTTGATAATAAATATGTGAATTTATCCGTCTTTTTCTCTATCGCACTTTTAATGTTGCTTGTCTATGTTACTCCACTTGCAGCTATATTTAAAATCGAAGCATTGACATTAATTGAGTTATTGATTGCCGCTTCATTAGGGTTTGTTCCTATGCTATTTGGTGAATTTACAAAGATTTTCCATGAATCAAGATAAAATAGAAGCAGTTGCACCACGCAACTGCTTTATTTTTTCACTTACAGTATTGAAAAAAATGATAATTTAAGGTAAAATTATAAATAACTTATTTTTAGGAGGTGATTGAATGAAAAATAATATTACCCGAAACATAACATTAGATAAAAACGAAAAAATATTGAAGAATTTTAAAGGTCTAAAAGCAAAAGGGTGTTTGGCTCAATTCCTTTTAACCGATAGACGTCTAGTGTTATTAACTTATGGGCTATCTCTTACAAGAGGTCGAAAAACAAAACAACGCAAGATGAATGAAATTGAACTAAAATCAATCCATCGTTTTGAATATTATGTGGAGTACATCAATCACAGATTTCTTCTGAGACTTTTAGGACTATTAATATTTTTAGGATCAGCTTATGCTGTGTATTTAATATACGCAGGTCAACTTACAATTCCTGAATATCCTTACTCCTATTACTTAAATTATGCAGGAGCCGGACTCTTAATGTTGATTGGATTATCGTTCATGTTTAAGGTAAAAAAAACGCTTCATTTAAAAATTAAATCAGGTTTGGAAGAAAAAACATCTCTTGCTTTAAAAGCAAATAAGTACAACGAACTTGCTCTTAGATATCTTGCAAGTAAAATTCATTTAAATTAAACACCAAATCGGTGTTTTTTTTATAATTTGATATAAGCAGAAATCCATTCTATGATATAATATTATAAAATCAAAAATAAATATTCGAGGTGAATTATGAAATTAGATACTAAAAAAGTTTTTTTAATTGGCTTAGCCTTTTTCTTGATTTCTTTATTTTGGCAAACTTATGATTCGGTCGTTACAAAAATTCTAATTGACAAGTTTGGTCTTAATCAAACGTGGTCTGGTGTCGTTATGGCAATGGATAATGTTCTTGCCTTATTCTTGTTACCGTTGTTTGGAGGATTGTCTGATAGGACTAATTCAAAGCGCGGAAGAAGAACGCCTTATATTATTATCGGAACTGTTATAGCTGCTTTTGCGTTTGTCACTTTGTCCTTTTCTGACAGTTATCAAACCGCAAAAATTGAAAGTCAAACTTCCATTATTGAAGACTATGGTTCGATTCAGACAGCTGATTTGAATGTAACAGAATGGAATACCATTTTTTCTGTAATGACAGCAGAAAGAACAACCGCTTTATCCACTCAAGAAATAACTCAAGATATATTTGATACATGGCAAGAAAAAATTGCTACTCCAATTCAAAATATTCTAGATGATAATACAGCAAGTGATGCTGTTATAGATAGTTCCGAAACAGAATTGCTTCGAGATTATTATTATTCTTATTTAAGCAATCGCGCTTGGGAATTAACAACCACAAATCCTACGATATTTATTGTTTTTATTGTCACTCTATTCCTTGCGCTTATCGCGATGTCAACCTTCAGATCACCAGCCGTTGCTTTAATGCCGGATGTGACCATAAAACCACTTAGAAGTAAGGCAAATGCAATTATTAATTTAATGGGAACCTTTGGTGGAATCTTATCCATTGTTATATTAACATTATGGGGTCTTGATAAACAATCTTATGTTAATTACACTCCTGCCTTTATCACTGTTGGGGTTTTGATGCTTGTATTACTCGCAATTTTCTTATGGAAAGTAAGAGAACCTAAATTAGTTGCTGAAAGAGAAGCCGACGATATTCGTTATGGATTAACCGAAGAAAATGAAGCAAAAGTTTTAGGAGAAACCGTAGAAGAATTATCAAAAGAAAAAAGAAGAGCATTATTCTTAATTCTATTTTCTGTATTCTTATGGTTTATTGGATACAATGCGGTAACCACTAAATTGTCAGATTATGCTCCTAAAGTATTGAATTTAGGATATGCAATGCCTTTGTTAATCGCTCAAGGAGCAGCTTTAATTGCTTTTGTTCCTATCGGAATTTTAGCAACAAAAATCGGAAGAAGAAAAACAATATTAATGGGAATTACTCTTTTGACTTTTTGCTTTGGGTCTGTATACTTTATTAACGAAAGTACCGCAGTATTTATGTATGTTATTTTCGCATTAACAGGAGTTGGCTGGGCAACCATCAATGTAAACTCTTATCCAATGGTCGTTGAATTAAGTAAGGGGTCAAACGTTGGAAAATATACAGGGTATTATTATACCTTCTCTATGGCGGCACAGATTTTAACACCAATTTTATCCGGTGTTTTAATGGATTTATGGGGAAGAAAAGTATTATTCCCATATGCAACTTTATTTGTTGCGTTAGCCTTTATTACAATGTTCTTTGTAAAACACGGAGATGCAGCTATTATTAAAAAAGATTCGATACTTGAAAATTTTGATGTAGATATGGATTAACCAAATAAAGACAAAAGAAAAACAGACCTTTTTAGGGTCTGTTTTTTGGTTCAAAATATTCAAATACCGAATTATGATAATGAGCTTTCATCCAATCAAATTGTTCTTGTGTTGTCGAAGCATAGCCAATTACGACTCGGCCTTTTTTCATTTGTCTATCAATAAATCGATTTGGCATGTCTTTCATACCATAATTAATAAAATCAGGTTTTGTAAGAAAATTTAAAGCCATTCTTTTCATCAAAAACTTCGTCGTTTTTTTTATGGTTAAATCGTCTGTAAAATACTCTGTAATTTGTCCTCTAACAATTTCGGGATGATGCTTTTTAAACCACATAAGAATGGAAGGGTGAAATGAATGCATAGCCCAAACTCCTTTATAATCTTTCATTGTATCCACAAAGTTTGAACATAATGTTTCAAAATTTCCATAAGGTTTCAATTCAATCAATAAAGGAACTTTTGCATCAATAAAATCAAGAACGGTTTTAAGTGTTGGTATTTTTTGAGCAGATTTTAAAATCGTTAAATCTTTGATTTCTTCAAAGGTAACGTTTTTTAAATACTCATTTACACCACAAAGACGATTTAAATCTTTGTCATGAAAACAAACTATGGTTCCATCTTTTAAGACATTAACATCAAATTCTATTCCATAACCTTTTTCCATTGCCTTTTCAAAAGCGATTAGAGTGTTTTCTGGGATGATTTGATCTAAGGTGTGAAGACCTCTATGAGCTATTAATGTTGTTTTAATCCATTCTAAATCACGCATTATTTTTCCTCCAACTCTAAATAATTCTTCTATTATATTATAACACTTTTTCTTTAAATCAAAACCTTGATTTTACAATAGGGCATCATTTTTTAAAGGATGTTATAACAGAAATTCATCGAGATAAACTTCTCACAAATCAAATTGACTTATGCTATAATAAAAAGTGAAGGAGTGTGGATATATGGAAAATTTTCGTTTTTTTAGTCCCACAGAATTTATATTTGGAAAAGATTCTGAACTTGAAATTGGAAACTTATTAAAAAAAGTAAAAGCAAAAAAAATATTAATTCATTTTGGAGGAGGTTCTATTATTCGAAGTGGATTATTATCAAGAATTGAAACAATACTTAAGGAAGAAAAAATTACCTATTTAAAATTAGGTGGAGTTCTCCCAAATCCAAGAAGTGGATTGGTATATGAAGGAATTGAATTATGCAAGAAAGAGCAAGTTGATTTTGTATTAGCTATTGGCGGAGGATCTGCAATTGATTCCGCAAAAGCCATTGCAGCGGGAGCGAAATATGATGGCGATTTTTGGGATTTTTACGATCAAAAAGCATCGATTACAGATGCGCTTCCTGTAGGGGTTATTTTAACCATTCCAGCTGCTGGATCTGAAGGATCCCAATCTAGTGTAATCACCCTAGAAAACGGAATGTTAAAAAGGGGAACAGTTAGCAAATTTTATAGACCTGTTTTTTCAATTATTAATCCCGAACTAACTTATTCTTTACCTATGTATCAAACTGCAGCAGGTATTGTTGATATGATGAGTCATATCTTTGAAAGATATTTGACAAAATCAAAAGGAGTTCAATTAACTGATCGTTTATCAGAAGCAACCCTTATTTCTATCATAGAAGCTTCAAGACAAATTTTAATTAACCCAAACGATTATGAAGCTAGGTCTACAATCTGTTGGGCGGGAACGATTGCACACAATGGAATCTTAGGCGTTGGAAGAATAGAAGATTGGGCAACACATGGCTTAGAACACGAACTAAGCGCTTTGTACGATGTAACACATGGTGCAGGGCTTGCAGTGATGTTTCCTTCTTATATGCGCTATACTGTAGACGAAGATGTTAATCGATATTATCAATTAGCGACGACTGTTTTTGGGGTTTCAGGAAATTTACAAAACAAAAAAGAGGTCGCTTTAAAAGGAATTGATGCTTTGGAATCCTTTTTTAAAGAAATAGGAATGCCGACTTCGTTTAAAGAAATTAAAGCCAAAGAAGAAGACATCGATAAACTTATTGAGAAATTGAAAGTAAATAGAGGAAACCATTTTGGCTCTTTTAAAAAGTTATCTTTAGATGATGCGAAAAAAATATATATGTTCGCTTGCAAGTAAAAAAATAAGCTGAAAAATTAAATATTTTCAGCTTTTTTCTTTGAAGTTTGATTTGAAAACAGATGTGAGGCATACGCAAATAATTTTCTTTAAAAGAAATAGATTAAACTGAAAAAATAATGTGTAAAACTATGCAAATAGTGTTCATTTGACCATTGTATATTTATAAGGGAAGCGTATAATGAAATTGATGATTAAAATGCATTATTTAGACGGGAAAACAATTTATAGATCAACTGAAATTCTTAGTAATATAAATTATTTTCAAATGGCACTTTACCAATAAAAAAAGAAGATATTATATACAAGGAGAAAGGAGGAACGCATATGGAATTCAAAAAACCAGCACCAAAACCAGAAGTAAAACCAGCACCAAAGCCAGCACCAAAGCCAGAAGTAAAACCAGCACCAAAGCCAGCTCCAAAAACATTCGGAAAAAAATAGTTGCGAAACCTTAAAGCATTGACATAAAAAATGTTTGGTTTTAGGGCCAATAAACATTGAACGAAAGAATTGATGGTGAGAAATCGCTGGCAATTCTTTTTGTTTGTTTAATCAACTAAACGCAATTGATACGCTTTCGTTCAAACTAGAAATAAACCTTATCACCCTCCAGTATCTTAATAGTGAACCTTTGTTTACTTTTTATAGAATGAAGTATATAATTAATATTGTAGATAACAATGAGGAGATGTATTAATATGAAATGCTTCGTGACTGGCGCTACGGGACACATTGGAAATGTACTGGTAAAAGAGCTGTTTGAACAAGGATATTTTGTGACTTCTTTAGTCTTGCCAAAAGACAATTATAAAATGATTGAAGCCTATTCTGATATTGTAATTGGAAACATTTTAGATTATGAGTTTTTATTAAAATCAATTAAAGATTTTGATGTTGTTTTTCATTTAGCGGGCATTGTTGAAATTGGCACTGGAAACAAGAAAAATATTTTCAGAGTAAATGTCGAGGGAACAAAAAACATTGTAAAAGTATGCCAAACAAATCGTATTAAGCGTCTTGTTTATACTTCAAGCGTTCATGCGATTCCGGAACTCCCTAAAGGAGAACTCATGATGGAAGTAAATGAGTTTGATCCTAAATTTGTAAAAGGACATTATGCTAAATCTAAGACAATTGCCACTGATTTTGTTTTAAATCAAACTGACCCAGAGTTAGAAGTAGTGATTTGTCATCCTTCAGGAGTGATAGGACCCTACGATTATCAACTATCAAATGTAAGTCAATTATTTATCGATTTTTTGATGGGAAGACTTACCGCTTATTTAAATGGAGGATATAATTTTGTTGACGTTCGTGATGTTGCAAAAGGCATAAGACTCGCTTTTGAAAAAGGAAATGACAAAAATTGCTATATCTTATCAGGGCATGAAATTACGGTCAAAGAATTGCTAGATTCTATTTCGCTTCATACTGGAAAAAAGAAGATCAAAACAAAACTTTCTTATTGGTTTATACTGTCAATGAGTTATTTTGCAGAAATATATTATAAAATCGTGAGACAAAAACCATTGTTTACGCATTACTCTATTATTGTATTGAATTCTAATTATCATTTTTCTAATGAAAAGGCAAGAAACGAGTTAGGGTTTACTTCAAGAGATATTCAAGAGTCTATTCAAGATTCGATTTTATTTTCGAAACAAAATTATTTAACAAAAAAAGGAAAAAAATATTATAGAAAATCAATAAAAACTTAATTAATACAAGTCAGATACTAATTTATCTGGCTTTTTTCTGACGAAAAACGAAAATAAAAAAGAATTATTTACAATACGTTCAAAGATTCATTTTTACATTTACAAAAAATAAAATACTGTTATAATGGATGTTAGTTTGTTTTTTACTTGGAGGCATTACTATGAAAGAAAACTTTAATTTAGCACCAATTTTTACTGATTATATGGTTTTTCAAACCGGAAAGCCAATCCATATTTTTGGGTCATGTAAAAAGGGAGTTGAAATTAAGGTTTTATTTTTTAATAATGAAGTTAAAATTAAAACAAAAAGTAAGCAATTTTTAATTGAGCTTCCTTCATCCGAAGTTGTAAAACAAGGGTTCTCATTTACAGTTGTTTCTAAAAGACAATCTAAAACCATCTATAATTGCTTAGTTGGAGATGTATATTTAATTGCAGGAGAGTCAAATGTTGAATTTCCATTAAAAGAATCAAACGACACTTTGATACAAGAACAAGCACTCATTCGTTATTTTGATGTACCGTCACTTCCTTATGAAGGTGCAGAGAAAGAATTTCCTACAATCTATAAATCTGATTCCAAATGGTTAATTTGTGACAAAGAATCACCACTTTGTTTTAGTGCTTTGGGATATTACATTTCTCATAATATTTTTGAAAATATCCGAATTCCAGTGGGAATTATTTCATGTAATTACGCGAATACATCTATTTTTTCTTGGATGAATTATCAAGATATTCTTGAAAACGAAAAACTTCGAAAACATCTAAAAGAGTATCAAGAAGAAATTTATAAATTTTCAACCACAGAAGAATATGATAAATGTTATAAAGAAAAAGTATACGAGCTTCAAGACTATGAAAATAAATTAAAATCTCTTTCACAACAAGGGGTAAAAATCTCGCAAATTGAAGACACTAATCTTCTTGGGCCTAAGCCCGAATTGCCTATTGGACCAAAGCACCCGAATCGACCTTCTGGAATATATAACTCAATGTTAAAAACGATTTTTCTCTGTCATTTAAAAGGAATTATATATTATCAAGGGGAATCAGATGTTAAAAATGATTCCTTTTATCAAGAAGCGTTTCAAACGCTTGTGAAAAGTTGGAGAAGAGAATTTAATAATTTGAGACTTCCTTTCTTTTTTACCCAAATTGCGGGGTATAATTATCCGCTTCATGAATCTCAATGTGTTTCTAATATAAGGGATGCACAAACAAATTGTATCAATCCTAATAATCAAGTCTTCATGGTTTCTGCCATTGATGTTGGCGACGAATTTGATATTAATCCAAAAGACAAATGTGTCATATCACAAAGAATTGCGAACGTCATTTTAGAAAAAATCTATCATACAGGAAAAAACTCGCTTTCCCCAGCTTATTTTAGTTACCAATTTTCAAAAAATAAATTAATTATTTATACCCAGTTTAATCATCTCAATCTTGTTTCAAAATCAAGACAAAATAAAGGGATTTATTTAAGCGAAGATGGGCTGTTTTTTTATGAAACCAACAAAGTGGAATTAATGAATAATCAAATTGTAATCTCAAACATTAAAAACATTAAGGAAGTAAGATATGCAATTCAGCCTTATCCGATTTGCGACATCTATTCTTCAAACGAATTACCATTACTACCATTTAAAGTTAAGATTGATATTTAGTAAAACCAAAACAAGTTTTTGGTTTTTTTTTATCCTTTTAGAAAATGTAAATAAATGAACCAAAATATTGTATAATAAAGACGGTGATAGAATGAAAGACTTACGAGTTAGCGCAAAAGAAATCGCTGAATTGTTATATGGAAGTGGGAATATAACAAGCGATCGTATTACGCTTGCAAGAGCGCAAGAAGGAACGCAAATTCATCAATATTGGCAAAACAAATATAGCGAATGCGATCAAAAAGAAGTCTTTGTTAAGACCGATTTTTTTGAGGAAGAAATGCATTTAGAAATCACTGGAAGAATCGATGGAATTTTATTAAGAGATAATAAACTAATATTAGAAGAAATTAAATCGACCTATGTTGACTTTGAATATTTAGATGAAACTTCATTTCCTAGTCATTTGGTTCAAGCAAAACTATATGCATACCTTTATTCTTTGGAAAAGAAATTAAAGAAAATTGAGATTTGGTTAACCTATATCCAAGTAGAGGACAAAGAAATTTATAGGATTGAAAAAACAATTACGTTTAAAGTGCTTGAAACTTTCTTCAATAAAATAATCCATAAATATTTAGAGTGGATTAAGCGTCTCAATCGGCATGAAGAAGAAAGACAAAAATCAATTGTTGGGTTAAATTTTCCCTTTCCAGAATATCGACTAAACCAACGTGAATTAATGGCCAATATTTATCGCTCCATCTTAGAAAAAGAAATTTTATATGCGATAGCTCCTACCGGAATTGGCAAAACCATCGCGACGATTTACTCAGCATTAAAAACAATTCATATGCCAAGACAGAAAATTTTTTATTTGAGTGCAAAAAACGATGGAAAACAAATTGCTCTCGATACGATAGCTTTATTAGAAGAAAAAGGATTAATCGCTAAAACTTGCGAAATAACAGCAAAGGATCCTATGTGTTTTTTAAAAGAAAGAGATTGTGATCCTGCAGTTTGCAAATACGCCAACGGCTATTACAAAAAACTATATAAAGCTTTATCAGATCTCTTAGAAAACGAATCCATTTATTCCAAAGATATCATAAAAAAATACGCTAAAAAACATAGTGTTTGTCCTTTTGAATTATCTCTTGATATTTCTAATTATTCCGATATTATCATTTGTGATTACAACTATGTTTTCGATCCTAGAGTTCATCTGATTCGGTATTTTGAAGACACAGTCTATCAACCAATTTTACTTGTGGATGAAGCACATAATTTGGTTTCTAGAAGTAGAGATATGTATAGTGCAACGTTAAGTAACGATACGTTTATAAAACTCAAAGGATTGGTTCGTTTTTTAAAACCAAGTCCAAAAAGAGAAATTTCAAACATACTTGATTTGTTTATGGAAATGGAACTTGAACTTCTTGAAGTTGACTTCATAAAAAAAGATAATTTAAATGAATTTTTCATTCAGACATTAAGGAAATTGTTAGTAAAATTTGATCAAGCGCTTTCATCGGATAAGAAAATTATTAATCGAAGTTTAATCGTTGAAATCTATTTTGAAATTTATCAATTTGTGAAAGTCAGCGAGTTTTACAATCAAGAATTTGTCTTTTTGTTAGAGCGAAGCGAACAAATTATTCAAGTGTCGATTAAATGTTTAAATGCAAGCGAATTTATAAAAAGCACGATAACAAACTTTGCACAAGCCTGTACTTTTTTTAGTGCTACACTTGATCCAATTTATTATTACAAAGCATTATTAACTGGAGGAATTGGAAAAGACGTTAAAATGATTTCTTCGTTCAAACAAGATAATTTATTGTTACTGGCTGTTGACTCTGTTTCTACAAGATATCACGACAGACAAGATTCCATACAAATAATCAAAGATGTAACAGACGCTTTAATTCATAGCAAAAAAGGAAACTATATTTTGTTCTTTCCATCCTATCAATATTTAAATTTGCTTTTAGATAATCTCAATTTAAACCCAGATCAATTTGATGTGATTATCCAAAGAAAGGAAATGACATTAAAACAACGTTCTGACTATTTGATGATGTTCAAAACTTCAAGTGAAAAGACTCAAATTGGTTTGTTTGTTATGGGAGGAATATTTGGTGAATCCATTGATTTGATTGGAGATATGTTAAGTGGTGTTTTAATAGTTGGGGTTGGGCTTCCCGCTTTAAGTCCTTATAACAATATTTTAAGATCCCATTTTGACCAAGAATTTCAAAGCGGGTTTGATTTTGCTTATACGTATCCTGGATTAAACAAAGTTATTCAAGCTGTTGGACGAGTGATCCGTTCTGAGACAGACAGAGGGATAGCGATTTTACTTGATGACCGATTTACTTCCAGAAAATATATGCAATTATATCCCAAAGAATGGAGCCATATTACAACACTTAATCAACCTAAGAAGATAAAAAAAGCGTTAGACTATTTTTGGAAAGAAGAGGAAAATCATGAAACTTTTAAAAAATAAATTTGTTCGAATTCTTTTAATGATTTTTGAAATTATTTTAGTACTATTGGTTACGATTAACTTTCCAATTACGAATTTTAGCGACAAAGTAACCGATACTTCTTATGAATCATGGATGAGCGAAACCTTAGATTCAAGCGATTTGATAAAAGACGTTGCCCTGCTTGGCGCACACGATGCCTTTACAAGTAAAATCAGTTATTTTAGCCAAGTAGATCTTTTGTCTGCCGATTCCATACAAACCGGAATAACTGGAGCGCTTATTAAAGGATTTTCTGTCAAACAATCCAGAACGCAAGTTTCGGTTGTAGAAGATCTTTTAAATCATGGGGTTCGTTATTTTGATATTCGTTTGACTTATAACGATTCCAAAGAAGCTTGGTATACATCTCACACTTATTTTAGTTTGGAATTTTATCCAATTTTGGAAACCATTTCTGTTTTTTTAGAAGACCATCCAGGAGAATTTATATTGTTAGATATTCAGCATGTAAATGGCGCGGATTATGAAGACGAATCTACTTTTTTAGAAATCTATCAATTATTTGAGGATTCAGGTATTCTCGATTTTGCTTATCCAGATAATCTTAAAGATACCTCTTTGATTACATACGCAGACGTTACTTCAAATCTTACCAAAGCAGGAGTACTCATTTTTTCAAAATTTAACGAAACGAGTCCTTTGTTTTGGAGTTATGGATATTGCATTCGATCAGCCTGGCCAAATTTAGATCAATTTGACGAAGTATTTTTATTTTTAGAAGAAGAAGCATCTCTCATTGAAACTGGAAATGCATTAACGGGAAATCAAATGAGTGAAAACTTAGACGCAAGAGATAGTCAAGAAGCGTTTAGAGTAATGCAAGCTGTTGTAACCATGCAAATGAACGGCACAGGAATTGTAAATGCATTATTGACTTGGTCCTTGCTTGAAAGGGCGAAAGATTTCAATCATCAATTGCTTGAACAAACCCAATTTTTGACCTGGTTAGAAACCATGCCCATCGTTATGGTGGATTATGCAGATACCAATTCATATAGCTTTAATGACGAATTAATGCAAATAATTATTGATTTTAACCAAAATTAATCACTATTCTATTATATAAGGAAAAAATACCTGTAAATCGATAAAAAAGACTTGCTTTATTGATTAAAATTTGCTAAAATAGTCAATGCCTGTCAAAAGCAGGAAGGCATAGACTTGTGAGGTTGCTGACACACACGTAAGCGTTGTTATGACGAAGCGTAAGAGGTTAGGGAATTTACAACGAGCCAGTATATAAGCTAAATTATATGCAAAGGAGGAGCAATAAATGGCTGCAAATCAAGTTATCAGAATCAGATTAAAATCTTATGATCACAGATTATTAGATCAATCAGCAAAGAAAATTGTTGATACGGCAAAGAAAACAGGTGCTACAGTATCTGGACCGATTCCGTTACCAACGGAAAAAGAAATCTTCACGGTTTTAAGAAGTCCTCATGTTAACAAAGATTCTCGAGAACAATTTGAAAGAAGAACTCACAAACGTTTAATTGACATCGTGAATCCTTCAGCAAAAACAATTGATTCGTTAATGCATCTCGACTTACCATCTGGTGTCGACATTGTATTAAAGTAATAAAAAAAGAAATAGTAACAAAAAATTTATAGGAGGTGTACTCATGGCAAAAGGTATCTTAGGAAGAAAAGTAGGAATGACTCAAGTGTTTGACATTGAAGGTAGATTAATTCCGGTTACAGTAATCGAAGTTACTCCAAATATTGTCTTACAAAAGAAAACAGTTGAGACTGATGGATACGAAGCGATTCAATTAGGGTTTATGGATAAAAGAGCTAACATAGTCAATAAACCACTTACTGGTCACTTTGAAAAAGTTGGAACAACACCTAAGCGCTACATAAAAGAGATTCGTCTTTCTGGAATGATGGAATACGAAGCTGGCCAAGAGGTAAAATGTGATATATTTGCCGCTGGTGATTTTGTAGACGCAACAGGAACTTCAAAAGGGAAAGGTTTTCAAGGTGTGATTAAGCGTCACAACTTCCATACCGGACCAATGGCTCATGGATCAAAATATCATCGTGGTGTTGGATCAATGGGAGTTATTGCTCCAAACCGTATTCGAAAAGGTAAGAAAATGCCTGGTAGAATGGGCTTTGAAACTGTAACAATCCAAAATTTGACAGTAGTTCGCGCTGATGTCGAAAACAACATTTTGTTAGTAAAAGGAAATGTACCAGGAGCAAATAAATCATTAGTTATAATTCAAAATGCAATTAAAAAACAAAAATAGGATAAATATCGTTGAAAGGAGGATTTGCTATGCCTAAATTAGCATTGTTAAATCAAGCAGGAGAATCTGTAGGAGAAATTAACTTAGCTGATTCCGTATTTGGAGTTGAATCAAATCAACAAGTCATTTATGACGTAGTGAAAGCACAAAGAGCTGCTATGCGTCAAGGAAATGCAAAAACCAAAACAAGGACAGAAGTAAGAGGTGGCGGCCGTAAACCGTTTCGTCAAAAAGGAACAGGACATGCTCGTCAAGGATCCATTCGTGCACCACAATGGGTTGGTGGAGGAGTTGTTTTTGGCCCAATTCCACGTAGTTATGATTATAAAATTAACAAAAAAATTCGTCGCTTAGCTTTAAAGATTGTTTTATCTGATAAAGTACGCGAGGAAGGTATTATCGCTATAAATCAATTAGTGTTAGAGACTAATAAAACCAAAGGGATGGTTGAAGTCTTAAACAATTTAAAAATGACTGGAAAAATTATGTTATTACTAGATGACGTAAATGAAATGGCGGATATTGCATCAAGAAATATTCCGAACGTTACAACCGTTACATATGATCACATCAGTGTATATGATGTAATGAATACAACGCATATTATTGCAACCGAATTAGCTTTAAAGAAAATCGAGGAGGGATTAATTTAATATGGACAAATATCAAATAATAAAACGCCCGCTCGTTTCTGAAAAGTCGACAAAATTATCGGAAAAAGGCAA
This sequence comes from Bacillota bacterium, assembly GCA_018818595.1. Taxonomy (NCBI): domain Bacteria; kingdom Bacillati; phylum Bacillota; species Bacillota bacterium. The sequence continues at coordinate 67,914 of JAHIRM010000037.1, read as the reverse complement.
ATATACCTTTGAAGTAGATAAAAACGCAAATAAAATCCAAATCAAAGAAGCAATTGAATCTATCTTTGATGTGAAAGTCACAAAGGTAAATGTCATAAACGGAATGGCCAAAGCAAAAAGAGTTGGTCAACATTCTGGATTTACAGCCGCTGTCAGTAAAGCTATCATTACGCTTGCTGAAGGTTATAAAATCGACATTTATTCTGCGTAATAGGAGGACTTAAATAATGGCTATTATCAAGTATAAACCACTGACACCTGGTTTACGAGGAATGACAAAGTTAGATTACAAAGAATTATCAGATGTCAAGCCAGAGAAATCACTTCTTGCCCCACTTAAAAAAGAGGGTGGAAGAAACAATCAAGGTAAGATTACCGTTCGTCATCAAGCTGGTGGCGAAAAAAGAAAATATCGTATTATCGACTTCAAACGTAATAAAGATGGAATTAAAGGAAAAGTAGCTTCTATTGAATACGATCCAAATCGTAGTGCAAACATTGCCTTAATCCATTATCTTGATGGCGAAAAACGCTATATCATCGCTCCAAAAAATTTGACAGTCGGAATGACTATTGAATCTGGAGAGGGTGCCGATATCGTTGTTGGAAATGCTTTACCAATTAAAAACATTCCTGTTGGTACCGTGATTCACAACATCGAATTATATCCTGGAAAAGGCGGTCAATTAATTAGAGCAGCTGGAACGAGTGCTCAAATTCTAGGCCGTGAAGAACGATATGTATTAGTACGATTAAAATCTGGAGAAGTTAGACGGATTTTAGGCGTATGCCGCGCAACCATTGGCGAAGTTGGTAATGAATTTTACGAACTTGTTAATCTTGGTAAAGCCGGAAGAAAACGTCATATGGGTGTCAAACCAACCGTTCGTGGTTCGGTTATGAATCCAGTTGACCATCCTCATGGAGGTGGAGAAGGAAAACAACCTGTTGGACATCCATCACCATTAACGCCTTGGGGGAAAGTAGCACTTGGAATGATTACTAGAAAATCTCATAAATCTAGCGATAAATTAATCGTTAGACGCAGAAATAAATAAGGGAGGAGGAACTCAATATGTCACGTTCAGTAAAAAAAGGTCCGTTTTGTGATGATCACTTAATGAAAAAAGTGGTTGAAGCAAATCGATTAAATTCAAAAAAAGTCATACAAACATGGTCAAGACGTTCTACAATTTTCCCACAATTTGTTGGACTAACCCTCGGAGTACATAATGGAAAAGAACATATTCCAGTATATGTTACAGAAGATATGGTTGGACACAAATTAGGAGAGTTCTCTCCAACTAGAACTTATCGCGGCCACGCCGACAAGAAAGTTGTAAAAAAATCATCAGGAGGAGGCAAATAGATGGAAGCTAAAGCATGTGTAAACACCGTCCGAATCGCCGCCCGTAAAGTACGTTTAGTTGTAGATTTAATTCGAGGAAAAAACATTGGAGATGCTTATGCAATTCTTAGAAATACACCTCGAGGAGCAACGAAAACAGTTGAAAAATTATTAAAATCTGCGGTAGCTAATGCAGAACATAATTATCAATTAGAGCAAAAAAATCTATTCATTAAAGAAATTTTTGTTGGTGAAGGAAAAACGCTTAAAAGAATGCAACCACGCTCTCAAGGACGTGGATTCGCGATTTTGAAACGAACTAGTCACATTTACATTACTGTGGCAGAGAAGGAATAAGGAGGAATTTTATGGGACAAAAAGTCAGTCCAATAGGACAACGCATTGGCATCATTCTCGATTGGGAATCTAGATGGTATGCGAATAAAAATGATGTAGCCGATTTACTACTTGAAGACATTAAAATTCGTGACTTATTAAACGAACTCTACAAGAATGCTAGTGTTTCTAAAATTGAAATTGAGCGAAGTAAATCAAGAGTAATTATTACTGTTAACACTGCAAAACCTGGTATGGTCATTGGCCGTAACGGAGAAACTAAAAATGCAGTTGTTGAAAAGTTAAAACTTTTATCAAACAAAGAAGTCTTTTTGAATGTAGTTGAAATTAAACGTGCAGAATTAGATGCAAAATTAGTTGCAGAAAGCATTGCAAAACAATTAGAAAATCGTGCTTCATTTAGAAGAGTGCAAAAAGTTGCGATTCAACGCGCTTTAAAAGCCGGAGCAAAAGGATGCAAAACATTAATTTCTGGTCGTTTAGCAGGTGCTGAAATGGCGCGTAGTGAAGGATACAGTGAAGGAAATGTACCTTTACATACTTTAAGAGCAAACATCGATTATGCATTAGCAGAAGCGAAGACAACCTATGGAAAATTAGGAGTTAAAGTATGGATTTATAAAGGTGAGATTTTGCCTTCGAAAAAGGAGGCTAGGTAATTATGTTAATGCCTAAAAGAACTAAATATCGTCGTCCACACCGTGTGAGCTATGAAGGCCATGCAAAAGGTGGTACAGAAATATCGTTTGGCGAATTCGGATTATTAGCTTTAGAAGGCGCGTGGATTACCGCTCGTCAAATCGAAGCAAGTCGTATTGCGATGACACGTGAAATGAAACGTGCTGGACAAGTATGGGTTAAAATATTTCCACATTTGGCTAAAACGAAAAAACCTATGGAAGTTCGGATGGGATCTGGAAAAGGTTCTCCTGAAGAATGGGTTGCTGTTGTAAAAGAAGGATTAATCATGTTTGAAATTGCTGGAGTTCCTGAAGACGTTGCAAGAGAAGCATTAAGACTTGCATCTCACAAACTTCCAATTCGGACAAAGATTATTAAGAAAGAAAGTGGTGATTCAAAATGATGCACGTTAAAGAAATTCGCGAAATGGACACCGCTACCATTTTAACTCAAATTAATAACATGAAAAAAGAAATGTTTGATCTTCGTTTTAAACATGCGACAGGTCAATTGGAAAACACTGCACGTTTAAGTACTGTAAGAAAGACAATCGCTCGTATGAAGACTATTCTTACCGAACGAGAAAGTAAGTAGGGAGGGTATCTATGGAAGCAAATGTAAATCGTAAAGTATTTACCGGAACAGTCGTCTCGGACAAAAACGATAAGACCATTACTGTTTTGGTAACCACTTATAAAAAACATCCAATATATAGCAAACGAGTTATTTCGTCTAAAAAATTCACAGCTCATGATGAATTAAATCAAGCGAAAAAAGGCGATGTAGTGAAAATTACAGAATGTCGTCCTTTATCTCGCTTAAAACGTTTCCGTTTAGTTGAAATTGTAGAACAAAACGTGATTCTATAATGAGTGCTGAAGGGAGGAAATTATAATGATTCAACAAGAGAGTAGATTAAAGATAGCTGACAATTCTGGTGCACGTGAAATTTTAACTATTAAAGTTTTAGGTGGTACAAGTCGTAAATATGCCAATATAGGTGATGTGATTGTTGCGACAGTGAAAGCAGCTACTCCTGGTGGTTTAGTAAAAAAAGGTGAAATCGTGAAAGCGGTTATCGTAAGAACAAAGAAAGGTGTTAGTCGTCCTGATGGCTCACACATAAAATTTGATGACAACGCTGCAGTTATCATTAAAGATGACAAGAGCCCTAAAGGAACTCGAATCTTTGGACCTGTTGCAAGAGAGTTAAGAGAAGCGGAATTTACAAAAATTGTTTCCTTAGCTCCAGAAGTATTATAAGGAGGGTTATCATGAAACTAAAAAAAGGCGATAAAGTCGTTATAATCTCTGGTGCAGACAAGGGAAAACAAGGTACAATTTCTAAAATTATAAAAAAATCAGAAAGAGTATTACTTGATGGTGAAGGATTAAGTAAAGTTAAGAAACATTTAAAACCATCTCAATTGAATCCTGATGGTGGAATTATTGAACTTGAAAAACCAATTCATGCATCAAATGTAATGCTTTTAGATCCAAAAACAAAAAAACCTACAAAAATTGGTTTTAAAACAGTTACAAAAACAGTTAAGAAAAAAGAAGTTACAGAAGTAGTTAGATATGCAAAAAAATCTGGCGAAGTCTTAAAATAATGGAGGGAGTTAATTGATGAATCGTTTACAAGAAAAATATAAAAGCGAGATGATGCCCGCTTTAATGGCAAAATTTAATTATTCTTCCGTCATGGAATGTCCAAAAGTTAGTAAAATAGTTATTAACATAGGAGCTGGAGACGCAGTTGCGAATCCAAAAGTATTAGATGATGCCGTTAATGAATTGGCAATAATTACAGGTCAAAAACCACTTGTGACAAAAGCAAAAAAATCCATCGCAAGTTTTAAACTTCGTGAAGGAATGCCGATTGGTTGCAAAGTGACACTTCGTGGTGAAAGAATGTTTGAATTCTTAGATAAACTCATTACTATTGCATTACCACGTGTTAGAGATTTTCGTGGAATTAATCCAAAAGGATTTGATGGTCGCGGGAATTACACTCTAGGAGTAAAAGAACAGTTAATATTTCCAGAAATTAATTACGATAAAGTAAATAAAATTCGCGGAATGGACATTGTCATTGTTACAACAGCTAAATCGGATCAAGAAGGTCTAGAACTGTTGAAACTATATGGCATGCCATTCAAGAAAAACTAAAGGAGGCGTACTATGGCTAAAACATCGATGAAAGTCAGACAAAAACGTGGTTCAAAATTTCCAGTTAGAGACTACACAAGATGCGAACGTTGCGGACGTCCTCATTCTGTATACCGTAAATTTAAACTATGTCGTATTTGTTTCCGTGAGTTAGCTTATCTTGGACAAATACCTGGCGTTAAAAAAGCAAGTTGGTAATATAATATGATGAAAGTAAATTCCTATGTATCAAGGAAGGAGGCATAATTAATATGGTTATGACAGACCCAATCGCGGATATGCTTACAAGAATCCGCAACGCAAATCAAATGAAACATCCGACCGTTGAAATTCCAGCTTCGAAGTTAAAAGTTGAAATTTTAAGTTTGCTTAAAAGTGAAGGATATATTACAAGCTTTGAACGAGTTAAAGATGGAGTTCAAGGAATGATAAAGGTTACTTTAAAGTATTTAGTTAATCAAGAAAGAGCGGTTAGAGGTTTAAAGAAAATTTCAAAACCAGGATTAAGAGTATATGCTAAAACGGATGATCTTCCCAGAGTTTTAAACGGTCTCGGAATTGCGATCGTTTCCACTTCTCAAGGTATTATGACTGATAGAGAAGCTAGAAGAAAACAAGTTGGTGGAGAAGTTTTAGCTTATGTTTGGTAATCAAAAAATACAAAATCTAAATAGAAATTATGGAGGTGCAAGAAAGCTATGAGTCGTGTTGGCAAACAATCAATTTCAGTTCCAAAAGGCGTAACAATTACCGTTGACAGTGCAAATCATGTCACGATAATTGGTCCAAAAGGAACATTAGAATTTACATTTAATAGTGATATGAAGATTGATTCTGCTAATAATGAAATTTCTGTAACCCGACCATCTGATTCATTACGTCATCGTGCTTTACATGGTACGACAAGAGCGTTATTGAATAATATGGTTAAAGGTGTAACTGAAGGCTACGAAAAAATCCTTGATATCAAGGGCGTTGGGTACCGTGCTTCATTAAAAGACAGTAATACATTAATAGTAAGTGTTGGTTATTCAAATCCAGTTGAAGTATTGATTCCGGAAGGAATTGTAGTAGAAATCCCTCAAAATACAGAGGTTCATATTAAAGGAATAGATAAACAAGCAGTAGGAGAATTTGCTGCTAACATTCGTAAGATACGTCAACCAGAACCTTATCAAGGTAAAGGTATTAGGTATCGTGGCGAATTTGTACGTCGTAAAGAAGGGAAAACTGCGAAGTAATAGCAGAGAGGTAATGAACTATGTTTAATCCAGTAGATAAAAATGCTCAACGGCTAAAAAGACATTTCCGTATTAGAGCACACATTAAGGGAACAACTTTAAGACCTCGTTTAAACGTTTTCCGTTCCAGTAAAGCAATTTACTGTCAAATTATTGATGATACATTACGTGTTACATTAGTTTCAGCTTCTTCTTTAGAATTAAAAGAAGTGAATGGCGGTAATGTGGAAGGTGCAAAAGCCGTTGGTACATTGCTTGCAAAGAAAGCGTTAGAAAAAGGAATTAAAGCTGTTGTGTTCGATCGTGGAGGATATTTATACCACGGTAGAGTCAAAGCATTAGCCGAAGCTTGTAGAGAAGCAGGGCTAGAATTCTAATGAAGGAGGTAACCCTATGCTAGAGAATAATGCAAAGGACGGAAGAGATAGAAAACCGTCTCGCACATCTCGTGTGAAAAAAAGAGAAGAAAAACTCTATGATGAAAGAGTTGTCAATATTGGCCGTGTAACCAAAGTTGTTAAGGGTGGTAGACGTTTCAGTTTTTCTGCTATAGTTGTTGTTGGAGATCACAAAGGTAACGTTGGATTTGGAACCGGAAAAGCAAGTGAAGTTCCTGATGCAATTAAAAAAGCGATTGAAGATGCAAAGAAAAACTTAGTGTTAATTCCTATGAATGGAACAACCATTCCTCATGAAATAACAGGTAGATATGGCGCAGCAAAAGTCTTTTTACGCCCAGCAGTTGAAGGAACCGGTGTCATTGCAGGTGGACCTGTACGTGCCGTTTTAGAGCTTGCAGGAGTAGAAGACGTTTTAAGCAAATCATTAGGATCAAACTCACCAATCAACATCGTAAGAGCGACCATGGAAGGATTGAAAGCACTTAGAAGTGTTGAAACAATCGCAGCAATTCGTGGACTTACAGTTGAGGAGGTCTTAAAATAATGAAAAAATTTAAAATTACTTTGATAAAGGGATTAATGGGTCGCAAGCCAAATCAAGTAAAAACAGTGAAAGCTTTAGGACTTACTAAACGCAATTCTTCAGTTGTTAAAGAAGAAAGCGATTCGATTAATGGTATGATCAATACAATTAGTCATTTAGTTACAGTCGAAGAAGTCAAGTAGGAGGTGCCCTAAATGAAATTACATGAATTAAAACCAGTTGAAGGCGCAACTCATTACAAGAAACGTGTTGGTCGCGGGACAAGTAGTGGAAATGGTAAAACAGCAGGACGTGGAACCAAGGGTCAAAACTCGCGTACTGGTGGAGGAACCCGTTTAGGTTTTGAAGGTGGACAAACTCCTCTTTTCAAACGTTTACCAAAACGAGGATTCACAAACTTTTTCCGTAAAGAGTATGCGGTTGTCAACGTAGAAGATTTAAACAATTATAAAGCTTCAACAATTATTACACCTGAATTATTATTAAGTGATCGTAAGATTAATAGTTTGAAAACCGGTGTTAAAGTATTAGGTAAAGGAATTCTCAATGTTAAACTTACTGTCAAAGCTTCGAAATTTTCGGCTTCTGCAAAAAAAGCAATTGAAGATGCCGGTGGCGTCGCAGAGGTGATATAACAATGGAAACTTTAAAAAAGATATTAAAGAATAAGGATGTCCTAAAGAAAATCGGATTTACTTTACTTGTATTTTTAGTTTTCAAGTTATTAACTTATGTAACAATGCCTTTAATCGACGCTTCATCTCTTGCTGGTTTATTTGAAAATAGCGGATTTTTAGGAATCGTGAACTCCATTTCTGGAGACGCACTTAGAAATTACTCTGTCATCGCACTTGGAATTAGTCCATACATTACCGCGTCAATCGTCATTCAACTTTTACAAATGGACATCGTTCCATTCTTAAAAGAGTGGGGAGAAGAAGGCGAAGTTGGACGTCAAAAAATTAGTCGTGCAACCAGATATTTAGCTATGATTCTTGCTTTTATTCAAGCAATTGCTATGACGTTTGCTTTTAATAGTTCTCAAGAGTCCTTATTTCAATTTGGAGTTTCGGACTGGGCAAACGCTCACAATCTGTGGTTCTTAGTTTATTTCTATATTGCAGTTGTTTTAACTGCAGGTACTGCATTTATGATTTGGTTGGCGGATCAAATCACATTAAAGGGTATTGGAAATGGATCATCGATGTTAATCGTTGGTGGTATCATTTTATCATTTCCTGGAACAATAACTTCACTAGTACAATTTTATATTTCTGATCCAAATTCAGTATTAGATACTGTTTATTCAGGACATGGAACATGGAGTGGATATTTGTTGTTTGGAGTTAGTATGCTTATGTTTATCATTGTATTAGTAGGTGTTACCTACATGCAAGATGCGGTGAGAAAAGTACCGATTCAATATGCAAACCGTCCAGCAAATTCTAAATTTGCTGGTAAATCTGAGTCAAATATACCCATTAAAATTAACACAGCAAACGTAATCCCGGTTATCTTTGCGTCTATTTTGTTATCTTTACCAAATACGGTTTTCAGTTACATTAACTGGGGAACTTCCACTGCAGCAACCTCTGCACAAAATTGGTTAGGACAAATCTTCTCATATAGTCAACCGATTGGTTTCTTATTCTATATCGTGCTTGTATTTGTATTTACGTTCTTCTATTCGTTTATTTTGATAAAACCAGAACAAATGGCAGAAAATCTACAAAAACAAAATGCATATATTCCTGGAGTTCGCCCTGGGTATGAAACAGAAGCCTATATTACTAAAACATTATTTAGAGTGACTGTAATTGGAGCTTTATATCTAGTAGTTATCGCAAGTTTACCAATTATTACTTCGATGATTTTAGGACATTCATATGCACACATTGGCGGAACATCCTTACTCATTATCGTTGGTGTTGCCTTAGAGACGGCAAAGCAAATCGAAACAGATACTCAAGAAAAAACGTACGCTGGATTTATGAGATAACGGGTGAGTCATGCTTAATCTATTGATTATGGGAAAACCAGGAGCCGGAAAAGGGACGCAAGCAACAAGATTACTAAATTATTATCATTTGACCCATATTTCAACTGGCGATATTTACCGTGAAGAAATGCAAAAAAACACTTCAATTGGTAAAGAAGCTAAGAAATATATTTCCAAAGGTGAATTGGTTCCCGATGATATGACCAACGATATCGTAAAAAAAGTACTTCATACTCATGCATATGCTTCAGGATTTATGTTAGATGGGTATCCTAGAACAAGAACACAAGCCGAAGCCTTAGATCAAATGCTTACATCTCTCAAAATCCGATTGACAGCCGTCATTAATGTCGATGTGGATGATGAAATACTTCTTGAAAGAATGGCTGGAAGACGTGTATGTTCAAATTGTGGTAAAACCTATCATATTAAATTTCATCCACCTCTAACAGAGAGTGTTTGTGATGCATGTGGACATGAATTAATTCAAAGAGAAGACGACTTGGAAGAATCAGTATTAAATCGACTAAAAATCTACAATGAAAAAACAAAACCCCTTTTAGATTACTATCAAGAAAAAGGATTGTTAATGATTGTAAATGGGAAAAAATCATCCAATACCGTTTTTAAAGATATCATTACTAAGTTAGGTGAGTTATAAATGGTAACCATTAAATCTAATCGTGAAATTGAATTGATGAGAATAGCCGGCAGAATTGTCGCGCTTGCTCATCAAGAAGTAAAAAAACACGTTATGCCAGGTGTAACGACTGAGTTCTTAAATAAAATTATCGAAAAAACGATTACAGATCATGAAGCAATTCCATCTTTTAAAAATTATAACGGATTTCCAGCTTCCGCATGCATTTCCATCAATCAAGAAGTTGTGCATGGAATCCCTTCATCCCATCGGATTTTAAAATCTGGGGATATTGTTTCAATTGATATTGGGGCAATTTACAAAGGATACCACGGCGATTCCGCTTGGACTTATGCATGTGGAGATATCTCGTTAGAAGCAAAAAAATTAATGGATGTAACACAAGAGAGCTTGTTTAAAGGGTTAGAAATGGCAAAAGCTAAGAATAGATTGACAGATATTTCTCACGCAATTCAAGTGTACGCTGAAAGCTTCGGTTTCTCAGTTGTAAGAGATTTTGTTGGCCACGGAGTAGGAAAGTACCTACATGAAGATCCACAAATTCCAAATTTTGGACTAGCGGGAAGAGGAATCACCTTACGACCTGGAATGACCTTAGCGATTGAACCCATGATTAATGCTGGTCGAAAAGAAGTAAAAGTATTACCTGATGGATGGACTACCTTGACTCAAGACGGATCATTAAGCGCTCATTTCGAGCATTCGATTCTTATTACTGACAATGGATATGAAATTCTAACAAAGGTATAAAAGGGAGTGATTTAATGGCTAAAAAAGATGATGTAATCGAAATGGTTGGAACGGTTGTAGAAGTCTTGCCAAATGCACAATTTATAATTGAGCTAGAAATCGGACACCGAATTCTCGGTCACGTTTCTGGTAAAATCCGTATGCATTACATACGCATTTTACCAGGCGATAAAGTCAAAGTTGAACTATCAACATACGATTTAACACGTGGACGAATAACGTATCGCATGAATTAAAAATAAAGAAAGGTTTTAGGGAGGTAAATGGTATGAAAATTAGACCATCTGTAAAAAAAATCTGTGATAAATGTAAGGTAATTAAGCGCAATGGCAATGTTATGGTCATTTGCGAAAATCCAAAACATAAACAAAGACAAGGAAAATAGGAGGGTATTCGATGGCACGTATTGCAGGAGTAGATATTCCTAGAGATAAACGCGTGGTTATCTCTTTGACCTATGTTTTTGGTATTGGCAAGTCGACATCAATTAAAATTTTGGCGGCTGCAGGAATATCAGAGGACAAAAGGGTTAAAGATTTAACAGAAGACGAAATCGTAAGAATTCGTCAAGAGGTTCAAAAATTAAGAGTTGAAGGCGATTTACGTCGTGAAGTTGCATTAAACATTAAACGTTTAATGGAAATTGGATCGTATCGTGGAATTCGTCATCGTAAAGGTTTACCAGTACGTGGGCAAAACACGCGTAATAACGCGAGAACACGTAAAGGTCCAAGAAAAACCGTTGCGAACAAAAAGAAATAGAAGGAGGATATAGAATATGGCACGTACTATTACAAAAAAACGTCGCGTGAAAAAGAATATTCCTTCTGGGGTAGCACACATTCATTCGACTTTCAATAACACAATTATAACTATTACTGACAGTGCAGGTAACGCCATTGCTTGGAGTTCTGCAGGCGCTATTGGATACAAGGGCAGTCGTAAATCGACGCCATTCGCTGCAGGTCTTGCTAGTGAAGCTTGCGCAAAAGCAGCAATGGATAACGGTGTTCAAAGAGTTGAAGTTTCGGTAAAAGGACCTGGTCCTGGTAGAGAAGCAGCCATTCGTAGTTTACAAGTGGCAGGACTTGAAATCACCGCAATTAAAGATGTAACACCAGTTCCCCATAATGGATGTCGTCCACCAAAACGGCCTCGCGGATAGGAGGTAATTATATTGAAGGACTTGAAATTCGAAAAACCAAAAACAATTACTGAAGAAATTGATGAAAATTATGGCAGGTTTGTAATCACACCTCTAGATCGTGGATTCGGTATAACACTTGGAAATTCCTTAAGACGAGTTTTATTGTCTTCACTACCTGGTGCAGCTATTATAAACACGGTCATTGATGGCGTTGAACATGAGTTCACCGCAATTGAAAACGTTGTTGAGGATGTCACCACGATTGTATTAAATTTAAAAGGAGTTATCTTAAACATTGATTCTTTAGTTCCTACAGTTGAAAAACGGATGGAGATCATTGTAGATGGTCCTTGTGATGTTCATGCATCAGATATCATCGCTGACGATGAAGTCTTAATTGTGAATCCAGATCATTTTATTTGTCATGTAAATAAAGGCAAACGTTTCCGCATGGTTATGCATGCAAAAAAAGGTAACGGGTATGTCAGTGCTGAAAAAAATGCAGCGTATGATAATATGGTCGGTGTCATTCCGATTGATAGTATTTATACACCAGTAATTCGTTCGAATTATACAGTGGATAAAACTAGAGTAGATGACAGTGCAGATTATGATAAATTGACAGTTGAGGTTTGGACAAACGGTTCAATTGGGCCAAAAGAAGCTATTGGTATGGCCGCTAAAATGTTAATTGATCATTTATATTCTATCGTTGAACTATCTAATAGAGCAATGGCTGAAGATTTCATGATTGAACGTAAAAGCGAAGAAACTACAAGAAACTTAGAAAAACCAATTGAAGATTTAGATTTATCAGTAAGAAGCTATAATTGTTTAAAACGCGCTGGAATTCATACTTTAGGTGAACTAATTGAAAAAACCGAAGAAGATATGATGAAAGTAAGAAACTTGGGTAAAAAATCTTTGAAAGAGGTTAAGCAAAAGCTTGAAGAATTAAATTTAAGCCTTGCAAAACATTAACTGTTAGGAGGTAAATCATGGCTAGAGGATATAGTAAACTTAATCGTAGTAGCGATAATCGTAAAGCGCTTATTCGCGACCTATCTACACAATTGATTTTACATGGGAAAATTGAAACTTCCGTTGTGAAGGCAAAAGAACTAAAACGCACCGTCGAGAAACTAATTACACTTGCAAAAAAAGGTGATTTGAATTCTTTAAGAATCGCAGGAGCTACTGTTAGAGGGTTAGAACTTAACAATCAAACAGCATTGCAAAAGCTATTTAAAGAATTAGGACCTAAATACCTTGAAAGACATGGCGGTTATACAAGAATTTATCGTATTGGACATCGCTTAGGCGATTCATGCCCAATGGCAATCATTGAATTCGTATAAAAAACTAAAAGTTAAGTATTGAGATTTCTCAATACTTTTTCTTTATAATAAAAGCACATGGATTGTGTTCCATGTGCTTTTATATTATGTGAATGGTGTTTAAGGATGTATTCTTGATACTTTGGAAGTTACTGCAGCGCTCGCCACCGCTTTTGCCACCGCTTTATGAACTTTTGGGTCAAATGCGAAAGGAATAATAAAATTAGGTGCTAATAAATCCTTGGTAACCAAAGAGGCAATAGCGTAAGATGCCGCTTTCATCATTTCTAAATTGATATCGCTCGCTCTTTCATCTAAAGCTCCTCTAAAAATTCCTGGAAATACAAGAACATTATTAATTTGATTTGGATATTTGGAACTGCCTGTTCCAACAATATAAGCACCTGCTTCCTTAGCGTCTTCATAAGAGATTTCAGAAACGGGATTTGCAAGCGGAAAAACGATTGAAAAAGGATTCATACTTTTAATCATTGTTTTTGTTACACAATTTGGACCTGAGACGCCGATAAAAACATCGGCTCCTTTTAATGCGTTTTCCAAAGTCCCTGTCAAATGATTTTTATTTGTACGTTTCGCAATTTCTCTATGAATAGGACTTAACGTTAGGTCGTTTTCATCAATAATTCCAAATTTATCACAAAGAATAATATCTTTGATTCCATAATGAAGCAAATAATCGGCGATTGAAATTCCTGCCGCTCCGGCACCATTAATGACAATTTTGACAGACGGCATCTTTTTATTTGCAAGGGATAAAGCATTGATTAATGCAGCACATACAACAATTGCCGTTCCGTGTTGATCATCATGAAATACAGGAATATCTAAAATGGCTTTCAATTTTTTTTCAATTTCAAAGCAACGAGGAGCAGAGATATCTTCTAAATTAATACCACCAAAACTTCCAGACAAAAGTGAAATCGTTCTAACAATTTCATCTGGATCTTTTGTTTTTAAACAAAGAGGGAATGCATCAACTTCTCCGAAGGTTTTAAACAAGACGCATTTTCCTTCCATAACGGGCATTCCCGCTTCAGGCCCAATATCACCTAGTCCGAGAATAGCTGTACCATCTGTAATAACAGCGACTAAGTTATGCCTTCTAGTATAAACATAACTTAATTCAATATTTTTTTGAATTTCTAAACAAGGTTCAGCAACTCCTGGAGTATAAGCCAAAGAGAGTTCATAGCTATTTGATACAGAGACACGGGGAGAAATCTCGATTTTCCCTTTTAATTTTTCATGTAATTTTAAGGATTCGCTTAATATATCCATTTTTTATACCTCATAAGTTATTTTAACATATTTATAGGGCGTTCAAAAGTGGTTTTTACATGGTTTTTTGTTTTTGCTAAAGTTATTATCAAAACGAAGCATTGTTTTTTCATCTTTAAATATCTTAGATTTGGATGTATAATAGATTTAGAAGGTAAATTTCTTTTTGAAACGAGGTGTTTATATTGTCAAGAAGAGAAGAGTTTTTAAAGTTATTTAATGATTTAGAACGATATTTACGAATCGAATACAGTTATGGAAAATACAGTGAGTCTAGTTTCATGGGGACTCTTTATAAAATAAGGGCCAAAAAAAGTAATGCCTTAATTGGAAATAAAGCAAATTTTGATACGTTATCACAAGCTGCCCAACTAAGAAATATAATGGTTCATAACGAAAACATCGCCGTTCCTTCTGAAATCTTTTTAAACGAATTTAAAAGTATTGTTAAAAAAATCACTCATCCTAAAAAAATATATCAAGTTATGATGCCCATTCACAAAATGAAAGTAGTCTCTTTAGATTCTTCCATTGAAGAAGTCATGCTTTTAATGAAAACAGAAGACTATTCAAATGTCCCTGTTGTATATGAAGAGGCATTGGTTGGCGTATTTACTGAACGAACTTTATTTCATTTTTTTGCTTTGAAGAAAGATGTTTCTATTGGAAAAGACATGAAAATGAAAGAATTATTGGAAGCAATGGATTTGGATTATGATCCAGCAAAATACTTTGCATTTATAAAACGAAGTGCAGATATTTACGAAGCACTAGATTTGTTTAATCGTGATTTTAAAGAAGACAAAGAATTAGAAATGCTTTTTGTAACGGAAAACGGATTGTCTTCTGAAAAAATACTAGGGATTGTTACTTTGTGGGATTTAGAGCATGCGTTTATGTAAAGAAACGTTTATTTAAAATTTGGGCGAGTTAACGATGTTTAATTCGCTTTTTCTTATAATATTTGATATAATATTTAGGCCGGTGGTGATGTTTATGAGTTACATTGAAGTAAATGATTTATCTTTTTCATACAATCAAAAACGCATGATTTTAAAAAATATTAATTTACACATCAATAAAGGCGAGTGGATTGCTATTTTAGGGCACAACGGATCTGGAAAGTCCACACTTGCAAAAACCATGGTGGGTTTGCTTGAACCATCAAGTGGAGAGGTCATTGTTGATGGGTTAAAATTACAAGAAGATACCGCCTATGATATTAGAAAAAAAATAGGAATTGTTTTTCAAAACCCTGACAACCAATTTGTAGGAGTCACGGTAAGAGATGACATTGCTTTTGGAATGGAAAATTTATGTTTTACAAAAGAAGATATGCTTCATAATATCGATTTTTATGCAAAAAAAGTAGATATGTTGGATTTTTTAGATAAAGAGCCATCATCCCTTTCGGGGGGACAAAAGCAACGAGTAGCTATTGCGGGTATATTAGCAATGAAAACAGAAGTCATTATTTTTGATGAAGCCACCTCTATGTTAGATCCTTATGCTAGAGAAGACTTAATGAATTATATTAAATTATTACACAAAGAAGGACTTACTATTATCATGATCACACACGAAATCGAAGAAGCGTTACTTGCTGATCGATTATTTATATTAAAAAATGGAGAAGTATATCAAGATGGGAAAGCGGCGTCCTTAATGAAAGATCCTTCTATATTTCATGAAGCATTTTTAGAGCTTCCAATGGCTTTAAAAATTGCAAATCAACTAGGAGATTCTTCTTTATCTAATGAAGTGAAAGGATTTTTATGGGAATACAGTTTAGAAAAGTAAGTTATCAATATGCCGCAAATCAAAAAGGATTTTATCAAGCGATTAAAGATATTTCATTTTCCATAAATTCGAAAGATGAGTTTATCAGTTTAATTGGGCATACGGGATCAGGAAAATCAACTCTCGCTCAACACATGAATGCACTTATTTTTCCAACAGAAGGCGAAATTGATATTTTTGGATCATTGATAAAACAAAAAAGAGATAAACACATTAAATACAATAGTCTAAGAAAAAAAGTGGGATTAGTTTTTCAATTTCCTGAATATCAATTATTCGAAGAAACAGTTGAAAAGGACATCATGTTTGGACCGCTTAATTTTAAGGTTTCCGTTGAGGAGGCCAAACAATTAGCAAAAACCGCTCTTCAACTTGTAGGACTTGATGAAAGTTATTTAAAAAGAAATCCATTTAATTTATCTGGTGGAGAGAAAAAACGAGTATCCATTGCGGGTATTTTAGCTCTTGACCCAGAAATACTAGTTTTAGATGAACCAACATCAGGACTAGATCCTCTTGGAAAAATACAAATGATGGAATTGTTTAAAAGTATTCAAGAATCTACCCATAAAACCATAGTCGTCATTACACATGATATGGATTTGGTTTATGCATATTCTTCAAGAGTGTTAGTTTTAAAAGAAAGCAAGCTTGTTTTTGATGGTTCTCCTGAAGCTTTATTTCATAACGATAATTTAGCACAATTTCATTTAGATTATCCTTCAACGATTAAAGTTTTGCGAGAAATTAAACGTCATTTTCATCTTGAAATCAATGAATATCAAAAAACATCAGATGAAGCGGTTATGGAACTAAAGAAGGTGTTGCCCTAATGAAAAATATTATCAT
The DNA here is from genome assembly GCA_018818595.1 of Bacillota bacterium. Taxonomy (NCBI): domain Bacteria; kingdom Bacillati; phylum Bacillota; species Bacillota bacterium. The sequence goes on along the minus strand of JAHIRM010000037.1, from coordinate 51,328 downwards.
TGGACAATACGTTCCAGGGGAAGGATTCTTTTACAAGCTAGATCCTAGAACTAAAATCATTGCCATCGTTGTATTAATGGTCGCCATTTTTATGCTTGAAACAATCACTCAACTTCTTATAACGCTTGGATTCGCTCTTCTTATTTTGATTGTAGGAAAACTTTCAATTATAAGAATTATAAGGGGATTAAGACCAATCTTTGTTTTATTGATATTTACATTTATCTTTCAGATTGCATTTAATAAAGACGGAATTATCCTTTTAAATAAAACGCTTTCTTTTTCTGTTTCGAGTGTGATAGGAATCGTTTTATTAACCGTTCTTTGGCGGTTTTTAGCAAGCTTTAAACGGATGAAAATTATATTGTTTTTCTTATATATTTTGGGGATTTATTTTATAATGGTTTACTTTAATTATTTTCAAACCTTTACCTCGTTTCAATTAATTATTTACGAAAAAGGAGTTGAAATGAGTATTTTTGTGGTAATCAGACTATTAATTGTAATTACGTTATCTACCGTTTTAACTTTGACCACAAAACCAACTGATTTAACTCAAGGATTAGAAAAATTAATGAGACCTTTAAAAGTGATTGGACTTAATTCAGAAGACTTTGCTTTAATTATATCCATTAGTTTACGATACATTCCCACCATCTTGGATGAAGCCAATAAAATCATGTTAGCTCAAGCAAGTAGAGGTTCAGATATTTCGGAGGGTAAATTAAAAGATAAAATTAAGCAAGTAGTATCGCTGCTTGTTCCGATGTTTATTATCGCTTTTAAGCGAAGCGAAGAATTAGCAGATGCAATGGAATCAAGAAATTTTATTCCGGGAAAATCTCGAACCAGAATCAATGAATTATCTTTTCGGTTATTAGATTTTATTACGGTATTTCTTTCAATCGCTTGTTTGGGAGCGAGTATTTTAGTGAAGGTCCTATTATGATGAGTTATAGCCTTGAATCGATTGATTCTATTTTGTCAGAGGATGTCGGATTAAAAGTTGATGCATTGGTTGTCTTAAATAAAGAGAATGTATCGAAATATATTCTGGAACATTCTGAATTGTTTTCTGAGATTTTTGAGAATGTAAACTTGGATTTTAACATGAATTATGGATTTTCTTCATTAGGATTTCCTTATAAAGTAGGTATCTTAAATAATAAAATCAACCGTCTTGTTTTATCAAGAAAAACCACGCATCTTCAAAGAGTACAATTAAAAATAAGGTATGATGGAACGGATTTTAACGGATTTCAAATTCAAAAAAATTCACGTTCAGTTGCAGGTGAATTAACAAAATTAATTTCTAAAATCAATGATTGTCCAACGGTTTGTTATGGAGCTTCACGGACAGATTCAGGGGTACACGCGATAGAACAAATCGTGCATTTTGATACATCCAGAGATTTGAGTGTTAAAAAATGGAAACACTATTTTGAAAGTGAATTGCCAAAAGATATTACGATAGAAGACGTTAAATTTGTTCACCCACTCTTCCATTCAAGATATGATGTATTTACCAAGGAATATCGTTATCTTTTAAATACGGCTGAATACGACCCCTTGAGAAGGCACTTTGAATGGACGGTAGGAAAACTTGACGAAAATAACTTAGAGAAGAATTTAAATCTCTTAATTGGAACGTTTGATTTTACTAGCTTTTGTACAGGAGAAAAAAATTCAAAAATTAGAACGATTTTTGAAGCTTCATTTATAAAGAGAGAAAACACTATCGAACTTGTGTTTGTTGGAAACGGGTTTTTGCATCATATGATTCGATTGCTTGTTTTTCAACTAGTGAAAATGGCTAAACAAGAGATCCAGGATGATATTTTGCAGATTATAAATGAAAAAAGCAGAAAACATACGACAAAAATTGCGCCTGCAAACGGACTATATTTAACAAAAATCACATATGAATAAAAGTTCGAAACATTCGAACTTTTATTATTATAAGCAAAATTAATAAATTACAAGTTCAACTTTTAGTTGCTTTAATTTATATTTACAAGTGTTATAATAAAGGTGTCAGAAGATGATGAAAGAAGGTGTTCTCTTGCTAGATTTATTAAGAATAGGACAAAAGTTATTTGATTTAAGACAGACAAATGGATTCACACAAGCACAAATAGCAGATCAATTGTTTGTTTCACATCAAGCAGTCTCTCGTTGGGAAACAGGAAAGACGTTGCCCTCAATTGATAATTTATGTGTATTGATGGGAATGTATCAATCAAGTTTAGAAGAAATTTTATGTTTGAATATTGATTCTAACATCCTTTCACTTAAACAATTATTTGAGGAGCATAGTCCAGAATGGGTCATTCATGAAATCATTCGTGGAAACATTAAGGCATTTAATTTTGCCGATGTGATTCATTTGCTTAGTCAAGAACAACGAGATTATGCACTATTTTTGTACATTGAGAATAATGTTTTGATTGAATGCAACCTGTGGCCAAGGTTAAGCATTGAAGAAAGAATGAGATTACTCATTGCGTACAAAACGAAAAAGTACCATCTTCCCATTGAACAAATATACCCACAATTCACTTATGCAGAAAAAAAGAAATTAAAGGAGAAAATAAAATGAAATTATTACGCATGTTACCATTTTTAGAAGAAGAAGAATTAGAAGAATTAGTTCAAAAAATTATAAATAAAGAATTCGATAATGAAAAAATCAACCCAGTATGTATCATTCCGTTCTTAAACGAAGAACAAGTTGCTCGTTTATTCAATAGTTCTCTTAAAGGAGAAATATCAATCAATCCAGAAAAATTCTTGCCTTTTGTCTCTGAAAAAGATTTAGAAGAAGTTCTTCGTAAAATTGAAGCAAATGAAATTGATACTATTTCAGCAGATTCTCTGCTTCCGTTCTTAAATTCGGATCAAATAAAAAAATTGTTTCAAGATATATTAAATGATTTAAAACCTCAAGATAAATAAGTTAGAAATCCATTTTTTATACAAAAAACCACTCACAAATTGATGAGTGGTTTTTTAAAATGAAGAATAAATTACTTATTTTGTTTTGCTGTCTGTCTTTTTACAGAAATTCTTTTAATAATTGCAACAATTAATAAAATAATTACATTAACAGATACAATGGCGGCTCCACTAGGAATGGTTAAAGAATAAGCCATCCACAATCCGAAAAAAACAGATAATTCAGAGAAGATAACGCTAGATATTAACGTTGATTTGTAGCTCCAACCCACTTTCATTCCAGCTGCTACTGGAATAATCATCATGGATGAAATCAATAATACTCCTGCTGATTCTAATAATACCGAAACAACAATCGATAACATAATCATAAAAATTATTTGAAAGATATTAACATTAACTCCTAAAAATTTGGCATTGGTTTCTTCGAAACTAACCGCAATAATTTGTTTTCCAAATAAAGCAAAGAGAATCCCTACTACGATAGCGGTTACTAAAATTAACACCACATAATAATCGGTTACCGTTAAAATAGAACCAAATAGATAATTATAAAGAGAACCAGTTTTTTTAGATAAAGAAAAGAAGATTGCACTTAAAGCAGCTCCGAGGCTTATTACGATAACCATCGAAATTTCCTTATAATTTTTATAAGATCTTCGAAATAATTCGATTAATAATCCACCTATTACTGAAAATAATAAGCCTAAATATATTGGCTTTTCAAAAAAGATTGAGATTCCAAAAGTAGATAAATATAAGCTAACTGCAATTCCAACTAAAGAGAAATGACCTAACGTATCGGCGATAAAGGATAATCGCCTGATAACAACTATGGAGCCAATAAGAGGAGCTAATATACCTAGTAAAATGCCGGCAGTCAGTGCTCTTAACATAAAATCTTGTTGAAACAAATCGGTGAAGAAGGACAGGAACATTACAAATTCACCTCCGATAAATCACACTTTTCTTTGGTTAGGAAGGTGAAAGTTGTATCTGATTTCATCGTTAATACATGAGAGTAAAGTAATTCTTCAAAAGCATCGGTATGTGTAATTAAGATAATGGTAATTCCTTGTTGGTTTAGCAGGTTGATTGCACGATAAAAAAATTCGGTATTTAATCGATCTATCGAAGCGGTAGGTTCATCTAAAATTAACAATTTAGGACTGTTAATCATAGCCTTTACAATAAAAACTCTTTGTAATTGTCCACCTGAAAGATTGTTAATATTTTGATTTATTAAATCTAAAATCCCCATTTGATCTAATAATTTTAATCGATCACTTTGTTTGGTTTTCTTTAAACTAGATACAGAAAGTAACTCATTAACAGTGATTGGAAACTCATAGTTAAAATCTTCAAATTTTTGGCTAACATAGCCAAAATTTGTCCAATCTTTAAAATTATTAATATCTTGATGGTCAAAAAAAATCATCCCATTTTTAACGGGGTTTATGCCTAATAAACATTTGATAAAAGTGGACTTTCCAGAACCATTCTTTCCTTTGACTATTAAGTAGTCGCCAGAGTTTAAAGTTAAGGAAAGACCATTGATTACTGATTTATGCCCATAAGCAAACGATAAATTATGGATGTCAATTTGCATACCATCACCATGCCTTTTGCTATATTGTATCATAATTAGATACTATAATAAAATAATTTATTCAAAATTCGGTCATTTTGTGAGATAATAGAAAGGTAAAGCAGGTGGATAATATGAAAGGAATCTTTATTTCGTTCGAAGGGACGGAAGGTTCAGGAAAAACATCCGTTATTAAACAAGTTGAAAAATATTTTACAGCCAAAGGATACCATGTTTTAGTCACAAGAGAACCTGGCGGAATTCGAATATCTGAAATGATAAGAGATATTTTATTAGATAAATCTCATATAGAAATGGATCCAAAAACAGAAGCATTATTATTTGCCGCTTCTAGAAGGCAACACTTAGTCGAAAAGATTCTTCCTTCACTTGAAAGAGGAGAACTAATATTATGTGATCGCTATATCGATAGTTCATTAATTTATCAAGGTGTCGCTAGAAATTTAGGAATTGAAGAAGTTTTTACAATTAATAAATTTGCGATTGATTCCAACATGCCAGATCGAACTATTTTTGTTGATGTTAGACCTGAAGTTGGTTTAAAGCGAGTCTTTAAAACTCCGAACCGCGAAGTGAATCGATTGGATTTAGAAGAAGTGGAATTTCACAAAAAAATATATCAAGGGTATATCGATTTGATGAAAAGATTTCCAAATCGAATTAAAAGAATTGATGGTGAAAAATCAATAGAGGAAGTCGCAAAACTAGCGATTCAATCTATTGAAGAAATCCTGTAGTTAGAGGTGGTAGTTTTGTTTGAATCATCATGGGAACAATTATCCATATATCAACAAGATATTTCTCGTATTTTAATAAATAGCTTTAAATATAACAAACTAGCTCATGCCTATATTTTTGAAGGGCCTTTGGGTACCAAAAGAATCGAGACAGCTTTTTTACTTGCCAAAACGCTTTTATGTAAAGACAAAGATGAATTATTCAATCCTTGTGGAGTGTGCCATAATTGTAAAAGAATTGATAATTTAACACATCCAAATGTTTTTTATATTCAAGCAGAAGGTGAAGTTATAAAAAAGAAGCAAGTAAAAGAATTATTAGATGAATTCTCGAAATCCGCGATTGAAGATGGACCTCGAGTTTATATTATTAATGAAGCAGATCGCTTTAATCAAGAATCCGCAAATACGTTATTAAAAACAATGGAAGAACCAGGAAATGAAATATACCAAATCCTTGTGACAGATCAAATAAATGTGTTACTAAAAACAATTGTTTCAAGAGCACAAGTGTTACACTTTAAACCAATAGATAAACATTTAATACAAAAAGACTTATTGCAAAAAAAAGTTGATCCTTTGGTCGCAAGTGTTGTCTCAGAATATACAAATAACTATGATGCTGCAGAAAGCATTGCAAATTCTAGCGAAATGGTTCAAGTAATTAAGTTTGTCACAAATTTATACAAATCACTTTTAGAAAAAAAACAATCAATGGTAATTATGTTCAAAGAAAATCACGATTTGATTTTATCAAAAAGTGATATGATTGATTACTTTTTAACTTTGATGATTTTTTATCAAAAAGATTTATTAAATTACAAATTAAGGCATTTAGACCAAATCATTTATAACACAGAAGAAAGCACAATAGAAAAGTTATCTGAAATGATTAGTCAAAATACAATTGAAGACAACCTAGACAAAATGCTTGGGTTAAAGTCGAGATTAAAGTATAATATCAACAGCCAGTTAGCGTTTGACAAAATGCTTGCTCATCTAGAAAGAGGTTTTAATTATGGAGTATCAAGTCGTAGCGATTCAATTTAATCGTTTAGGGAAAAAATATTTTTTTAGTACTGACAATATAGATTTAAAAAGCAAAGACAAAGTTGTAGTTGAAACAATCAGAGGGATTGAACTTGGATTTGTAGTTTCTGATATTTTAACCATTCAAGAATCAGATTTAGTGTCCCCTTTAAAACCCGTTTTACGGATAGCTACTGAAGAAGATTTAATGCAATATGAAGATAACAAAAAACACGAGGTTTTTGTTTTAGAAAAAACATCAGCTTACGTGTTTAAAAATAATTTGGATATGAAACTTTTAAACTGTGAATTTACATTAGATCGCTCAAAATTAATTATTTATTTTAATGCGGATGGACGTGTAGATTTTAGAGAACTTGTCAAAGATTTAGCAAATGAGTTTCATTTGAGAATTGAATTAAGACAAGTTGGCGCAAGAGATGGAGCTAGAGTTCTTGGAGGAATTGGGCCATGTGGATTATTAACATGCTGTACTACTTTTCTTGGAGAATTTGAACCAGTATCGATTAAAATGGCAAAGAATCAAAATTTATCGTTAAATCCTTCCAATATTTCAGGACTATGCGGTAAACTTTTGTGTTGTATCAATTACGAAGATTCTAATTATAAAGAATATCGAAAAATGATGCCAAAACTTGATTCTTACGTTGTAACGCCAGATGGAAGAGGAAGAGTTACACAAGTTAATTTTGTTACATTAATGGCAAAAGTTGATTTTGATAATGGAGGTTCACATACATTCCATGTGTCAGAACTTCAATTTAAACAAAAAGCCATTGAAGAGGATTTGGAAGCAAATGTAGAAAGCTTAAAAGATTTAGAAGAATAAATTTGGTGATAGTTATGAATAATAATGAAGAGGTTCTTCATGATTTACTAGGATATGACGGATTAAAAATCTTCCAAAGAAAAGACATGCTGTCTTTTTCTTTGGATTCTGCACTTTTGGCCGATTTTATTAGAATTACCCCAAGAGTTAAGAACATCATGGACTTCGGAACGGGTAATGCGCCCATTCCTTTATTTTTATCTTTAAGAACAACAAAACCCATTGTGGGAATTGAGATATTAGAAGATGCTTGTTTTTTAGCGAAAAAAAGTGTATCTTATAATCACCTTGAACACCAAATTACAATTGATAATATTGATATTTTAAACGTACACGAGCACTATTTACCAAGTAGTTTTGATATCATTAGTTGTAATCCACCCTTTTATAAAGTCACGCCTTCAAGCGTTACAAATAAATTAGATGCAGTAAGCATCGCAAAACATGAAGTTTTAATCGATTTGGAGCAAATCATTCTTCAAGCAAAAAGAATGCTAAAAATTGGCGGTTCTTTTCATTTTATTCACCGTGTGGAACGATTAGAAGAAATAATATTATTACTTCACAAACATCATTTTGCGATAAAAAGGATGAGATTTGTTTATCCTGTTAAAGGAAAAAAAGCAATGATGGTTTTACTGGAAGCGAATAATAATGGTAAAACGGGTAGTCTTGATTTGTTAGAGCCACTTTACATTTACAATGAAGCAAGAGAATACACAGAAGATGTTCTTAAAATATTTCGTATTGGGAAGGGTTGATTAATATGCAAAGACAATTGCATTATCAAAATAATATAGCAACTCTTTACCTTATTCCAACTCCAATTGGAAATTTAGAAGATATTACTTTTAGAGCAATTAATATCATGAAATCCGTTGATGTTCTGTATGCGGAAGATACAAGAGTGTCTTCTAAATTGCTTTGTCATTATGAAATTAATAAGCCTCTAAAAAGTTACCACGAACATAACAAACGTCTTCAAACAGAAGAAATTATAAGCGCTTTAGAAATGGGTCAACATATTGGATTAATGAGTGATGCAGGTATGCCTTTGTTTAATGATCCTGGATATGAAATTGCACAGGCCGCTATGGAAAAAGGATATAACGTTGTTTGTCTTCCTGGAGCTAATGCAGCTATTACAGGTTTGTTAATGTCAGGAATTCAGCCAACCCCTTTTCTCTTTTTTGGATTTTTAGACTCCAAAAAACTTAAAAGAATTGAAGAATTAGAATCTTTAAAATACCATGAAGAAACATTGGTGTTTTATGAAACCCCTCACCGTATAGAAGAAATGATTCAAGATATTTATCAAGTGTTTGGGGATAGAGTTGTTTCAATTATTAGAGAAATTTCAAAAACCTTTGAGGAAGTTATCAAGGGAAAAGTATCTGAATTATCTTTATTACAAGGATTAAAAGGTGAAATGGTAGTAGTAGTAGAAGGTTATGTTTCTAAAGTAGAATATGATACAAATATTAGTCTCGTAGAACAAGTAGATTATTTTATTGCTTCAGGATTATCAAAAACAGAAGCAATGAAAAAAGTATCGCAAATGACACGAATTCCTAAAAATAAAATCTATCAAGATTATTTAGAAAAAAAACTAAAAAAGTGATATAATAATAGATTGTTTAAGAGGTGATTATTCATGCGTTTTGTATGTTTATTAGCAGACGGATTTGAAGACATTGAAGCGATTGGTACCGTCGCTCTTTTAAAAAGAAGCGGAATTGAAGTGGAACTTGTTAGTGTTTTTGGAAAAAAAACCGTGACAGGGGCTTTTCAGACTGAAGTGGTTGTAAATACAAAAATGAGCTCAATTGATGTCGATGAGTATGATGGCATTTTTATACCAGGAGGCAGGCAAGCCTACGTATTAAGAGATACTCCAAGTGCTTTAGAATTAGTGATTAAATTTAGTGAACAACAAAAATGGTTGATGGCAATTTGTGCAGGACCAAGTGTCTTTGGAGTGATTGGGTTACTGGATGGGAAGCACTATACTTCTTTTCCAGGAACGGAAGTATATATGCCAAAAGGTATAAGAGAAAACGCATTAGTGGTGACAGACGGAAACATTATTACCGGAATTGGTGCAGGAGCAGTACATGAATTTGCGTTTGAGATTATTAAAAACGTTTTAGGAAAAGATAAAGCCGACGAAATTAAAAAAAGAACTTTATATAAAGCTTTTGAAACGAGGACAGAAGAATGAAAAAAACTTTTTATATAACAACCCCTATTTATTACACAAGCGGTAAATTTCATCTTGGGTCAGCGTATACTACTTGTCTATGTGATACTCTAAAAAGATACAAAGAATTACAAGGGTATGAGACTAGATTTTTAACTGGCACAGATGAACATGGGTTAAAAATTGAGGAAGCCGCAAAGGCAAATGGAAAAACACCAAAAGAATACGTAGATTATATCGCAACTCTTGCAAAAGATTTGTGGTCTTTACTCAAAATAAATAACGATGATTTTATTCGAACCACTGAAAAAAGACATGAAGATATTGTTCAAAATATCTTTGAAAAACTGCTTTCGCAAGACGACATTTATTTAGGAGAATACGTTGGAAACTACTGTATAGATTGCGAATCATACTTTACTCCGACTCAATTAGTGGACGGGAAATTGTGCCCTGATTGTGGAAGAGAAACTTCCATTGTAAAAGAAGAAACCTATTTTTTAAGACTAACAAAATATTCCAATCAATTATTGTCTTTTATTGAGAATAATCCTGATTTTATTACTCCTGAAACTCGTAAGAATGAAGTCGTTAAATTTATTCAATCCGGATTGACGGATTTAAGTGTTTCTAGGACAGCTTTTGATTGGGGAGTAAAAGTCAAAAGCGATCCAAAACACGTTATCTATGTTTGGATTGACGCATTGTCAAATTACATTAGTGCTTTGGGTTATGGTTCAGAAAAGGATGGGTTATTCCAAAAATTCTGGATGAATGGTGATGAAATTGTTCACATAATTGGTAAAGATATTTTAAGATTTCATGCAATTTATTGGCCGATAATCTTAATGGCTTTACATATACCGATTAAATTTAAATTATTTGTTCATGGGTGGTACTTGATGAAAGATGGAAAAATGTCCAAGTCAAAAGGAAATATCATTTATCCTGAACCACTTGTTAGTCGTTATGGATTAGATGCTTTTCGCTATTTTGTGGTGCGAGAACTTCCATATGCAAATGATGGATTATTTACTCCTGAAGATTTTGTTTCAAGAATCAATACAGATTTAGTAAATGATCTTGGCAATTTGATAAGCAGAACCATTAGCATGGTAAATAAGTACTTTTCGGGTTCTGTAAAAAAAACAAATCATAACCATGAACTAAAAAAAGTGGAAATCGAATTAGAAGAAATGATACAGTTTGCTTTTGAAAATTATCAAAACTATATGAATGATTTAAAAGTTAGCCAAGCTATTTTTGAAATCACAAAACTTGTTAGTAGAACCAATAAGTTAATCGATGAAACTTCCCCTTGGGATTTAGCTAAAGACGATGAACTTCTTGGTGTGTTAGAATCAGTAATGTATCACCTATTAGAGGCTATACGTGCCGCAACTATTTTATATATTCCGATTTTAATAGAATCCTGTGATAAAATTTTTGATTCTCTAAACGTTGAAAAGACGCTTCGTACTTTCGATACGTATGGATTTGGAGAAAAAAAAGAGTACCATGTTGTTAAAAAAGCAGATCATCTTTTTCCACGACTTGATAGTGAAAAAGAAATTGAGGTTATTAAAGAAATGATGAACCCTACACACAAAAAAGAATTAATTTTAAAACCAGAAATTTCTATTGATGATTTTGACAAAATTGAAGTTGTAGTTGGAAAAATTGAAAAAGCCGAAACACATATAAACGCTAAAAAATTATTAGTATTGCAAATTGATACTGGAGATAAAGTAAGACAAATCGTATCCGGAATAGCTGAGTTTTATCGTCCGGAAGATTTAGTAAATAAAAAAGTTTTGGTAGTCATAAATTTACAAAGTGTAAAACTTCGTGGAGAGTTAAGCGAAGGCATGATTTTATGTGGGGAAACAGAAAATCATACCTTACATATCATTGAAGCACCTAATTCGTTAAATACAGGAGATGTCGTTAAATAATAACTTATGAATAAATTAGATATGAAAAAAGAAGCAAAAACCTTGCTTTTAGTCGTTGTTGGAACGGCAATTTATGCTTTAGGAATTGTGTTTTTTATTGATCCCTCCAAATTGTATACCGGAGGTATCACTGGGTTATCTCAACTCTTCATTAATATAATTGAACAAGTCACATCAAATAATGTCATTCTCAACCTTGGAATATTATCATTTGTTTTACAAATACCTTTGCTTATATTTGGGTATTTTAAATTAAGCAAACGATTCATTGTTTATACAATTATTTCGGTTATTATTGCCTCTGTAATCTTTTTGTTTCGTGTGCCAGAGAGTATTTTAGGCAATGATATACTAACATGCGCCATCATTGGCGGAATGTTAGGCGGGCTTGGGAATGGAATTTTACATAATGTAGGAACTTCAGGCGGAGGAACTTCAATTATTTTTCAATATTGGAGCATCAAAACCGGAAAATCAGTAGGGTTTTATCAAATCATTTTTCATGGAGCAATTATCTTAGCTGCAGGCTTAATTTTCGGACTTAATATAGCTATTTATACCATCGTGTCTCAGTTAATATCGTCTATTGTTTTAGATAAAGTGTTTACAGGATATAATTTTATGAAACTTGAAGTTATTACAACTTGTGGAATTGAACTTGCGGATGAGTTAAAGACCAGACTTCCACACGGAGTGACGATGCTTGACGCTATTGGAGCTTATACACATCAAGAAAAAACGGTCATTTTTGCCGTGATTTCAACTCATGAAATCCAAAAATACTTAGCGATTATAAAAGAGATTGATCCAAATGCGTTTGTAGTAATGACGGGAGTCTCAAAAGTCAAAGGTAAATTCACGAAAAAGATTATTAATTAGAATCGATAATAGTTGACTAAAAAGGCCCTAGATGATATTATAGTTAAGGTACATTTTTTATTTTAGATCCCACAAGCTCTTTAATAAAAATTAAGGAGGAAATAAAATGAAAACTTACATGGCAAATGCACAAACAATTGAACGCAAATGGTTTGTAGTAGATGCAGCTGGAAAAAGATTAGGTCGCTTAGCTACCGAAGTCGCTAGTGTTTTAAGAGGAAAACATAAACCTACTTTTACACCACACGTGGATTGTGGAGATTATGTTATCGTCATTAATGCTAGTCAAATTGAATTAACAGGTAATAAATGGAATGATAAAATCTATTATACCCATTCAAATTATCCTGGAGGTTTAAAGACTAAGACAGCGAAAGTTATGATGGAAGAGAAACCAATTAGAATGGTTGAACTCGCTATCAAAGGAATGTTACCAAAAGGAAAATTAGGGGATCAAACGTACACAAAATTATTTGTCTATGCAGGACCAGAACACAAACACCAAGCACAACTTCCGGTTGTGATGGAATTGAAAGGATAGGAGGAACCAAGATTGGCTAAATCAGTAATGTATCGCGGCACAGGAAGACGTAAGTCAGCTGTTGCTAGAGTTATATTGAGACCTGGTAAAGGGTTAATAATGATTAATGGAAGAGAATTTACAAAATATGTCCCTTCATCACTTGCCCGCTTGGATGTCTCTCAACCTTTAGTTTTGACTGCAAACGAAAGTACTTTTGACATCTCTGTCAATGTAAATGGCGGAGGCTTAATAGGACAAGCGGGAGCAATTCGATTAGGAATTACTCGTGCTTTATTAGAAGTAAACCCTGAATACCGCAAAATTTTAAAACCAGCTGGATTAATCACAAGAGACCCACGCGTGAAAGAACGTAAGAAATACGGTCTTAAAGGCGCTCGTAGAGCACCACAATTTAGTAAACGTTAATCTGCCAAAACCAAAAAACACAGGAACCACATCCTGTGTTTTTTTAATTTTATAAAGATAAACTGATTCATTATTCTAAAAATGATCTATTTAAATACGATAAAAAATATAGATTTTGTTAAGGAAAAGAATTGTATTTTTGTATTTTCTCGTGTAAAATAGAATTGAAAATCGAAACGTTTCTATTTTCTGATTTAAGGAGTTTAATTTGAATATGAATGATTCTGTAAAGTGGTGGCAAAAAGCCGTTGTCTATCAAATTTATCCATTGAGTTTTAAAGATTCCAATCACGATGGAATCGGTGATATTTTAGGAATCATCGAAAAATTAGATTACATAAAAAATCTAGGGGTTGATGTTATTTGGTTAAGTCCGATTTATCAATCTCCGATGGAAGATAATGGGTATGACATTTCAGATTATTATCAAATTGATCCGGTTTTTGGAACCTTTTCAGATTTTTTACAATTATTAAAAGAAGTTCACTTAAGAGACATGAAGATGATTATGGATTTAGTCGTTAACCATACTTCAGATGAACATATTTGGTTTAAAGAATCAAAAAAATCACTTGATAATCCATATAGAGATTATTATATATGGAAAGACAAACCCACCGACATATCATCTGTGTTTTCTGGTTCTGCTTGGGAATTTGATGAAAATACAAAACAATATTATTTTCATTTATTTAGTAAAAAACAACCTGATTTAAATTGGCAAAATCCAAAGTTAAGACAAGTTATTTATGAAATGATTAATTACTGGTTGAATCTTGGAATCGATGGATTTCGGTTAGATGTCATCGATTTAATCGGAAAAGATATTGAACATGTTCAAATTGGAAATGGTCCTTTTTTAGACCAAAACTTAAAAGAACTTTATGATACTTGTTTTAAGGGAAGAAATATCATGACTGTTGGAGAAATGCCTACTCTTTCGATTCAAAAAGCTGCGCAAATAACCAATCAAAATGCGCCTTTACTAAACATGATTTTTCAATTCGAGCATCTTTCGTTAGATGAAATTCCAAAACGCGGTAAATGGATGCTTCAAAAATTAGATTTAATAGAATTTAAAGCTTATTTTGACAAAATACAAAAAACAAATTTTAATCATGGATGGAACAGCCTGTTCCTTTCAAATCATGATCAACCACGTGTTGTATCTAGATTCGGCAATCTTTCCTACCGCAAAGAAAGCGCGAAAATGCTGGCGACAATTCTTTATTCAATGCAGGGAACTCCTTATGTTTATCAAGGGGAAGAAATTGGAATGACAGGCGTTCGTTTTCAAAACATTTCTGAATATAAAGACGTTGAAACCTTAAATATGTATCATGAATTTTTAGATAAAAAAGTACCAATGAAAGACATTATGGAATCTATCTATGCAAAAAGCAGAGATAATTCAAGAACTCCTATGCAATGGAACAATCAATTATATGCAGGCTTTTCCGATGAAAATCCATGGCTTATGGTTAATCCAAATTATAAAGAGATAAATGCAACATTCGATTTAGAAGATCAAGATGGAGTTTTTTTCTTTTACAAGAAACTATTTGAAATTCGAAAATCATATACAGTCTTCGATTTAGGTGATTTCAATTTAATTTATCCAAAAGACGCTTTTCTTTTTGCTTATACTAGAAAGTACAAAGAGCAACTTATTTTAGTAATCGGTCATTTTAATAATCAAGAAGCAGAGTATGATTTAGAAGAGTTTAAAGACATGGATTGTTTATTAACAAATAAATCCTCATTAAAACTATCTAATAAGACGATGATTTCTCCTTATTACTGTGCAATTTATTATAAGAATCATTAATACGCTTTATACAAGGAAAAGAGGATTTATTTCATGAAAGACTTATTAAAACAATTATCCACAAAAGAGAAAATCGGTCAACTTTTACAAATAGCTCCTTTCTTCTTTGTAAAAGATTTAAAGAAAGAAGTATCTGGTCCTGTAGAAGACCTTCATTTGAATGAAGAGTTAATATTTTTAGCAGGATCTGTTTTGGGAGTGGGTAGTCCTGAAGAAATGATATTAGTACAAAAGACCTATTTAGAGAAAAGTCGTCATAAGATTCCACTTATCTTTATGGCAGATATTATTCATGGATATAAAACAATTTTTCCTGTTCCAATTGCACTTGCTTCTTCTTGGAATCCATCGCTTTTAGAAACCGTTGCAAGAATTTCGGCGCTTGAAGCATCTACTTCAGGAATTCATGTGACCTTTTCGCCAATGGCAGACTTGTCAAGAGATCCAAGGTGGGGAAGAGTGGTAGAAGGATTTGGAGAAGACCCATATTTAACGGGAAAATATGCAGAAGCAATGGTAAGGGGTTACCAAAATGATGGAATTGAAAAAGTAGGTTCTCTAGCTAGTTGCGTAAAGCATTTTGCAGGGTATGGAGCTTCAGAAAGTGGAAGAGATTACAATACAGTTGATTTATCTAGACAAACACTTCATGATCAATATTTTATAGGATATAAAAAAGCTATCGATGCGGGAGCAAGGCTGGTGATGACTGCTTTTAATGTAATAGATGGTGTTCCTTCAACCGCAAACAAGTATTTACTAAGAGATGTCTTGCGAGATACTTGGAATTTTAAAGGTGTTACCATTTCAGATTATGATTCTTTAAAACAAATAATTGCTCATGGATATGCAGAAGACATGGAAGAAGTAGCGCTGAAGGGAATCACAGCGGGGTTAGATATTGAAATGTCATCTTCTGCCTATAGCAATCACTTAGAAACACTTATTCAAAAAAAACAAGTACAGATGTCATTGTTAGATGAAGCGGTGCTTCGAATATTAGAATTAAAAAAAGATTTAGGTTTGTTTGAGAACCCATTTAAAGGAATCGAAAACGAATCAATGAAAAATCTTGTCTTATCTTTAAGTCATTTAGAGGCAAGTTTAAAAGTAGCGCATGAATCAATGGTTCTCTTAAAAAATGAAGACATTTTACCTTTGACAAAAGGTGCGACTTTAGCACTTATCGGGCCATATTCTACATCTAGAGCGACAGTTGGACCTTGGAGTTGGCATGGAAGAAGAGACACAAATACGACGCTTGAAGAGGCTCTTATTAAAGCGGACCAACGTTTGATTTTTGTAAAGGATAGTATCAGTTTATTAGATTATACGTTAAAGGATATAAAACAAATCCAAAGAGCTGATGTGGTAATAGTTGCTATTGGTGAAAACGAACGGTTGTCCGGAGAAGCGCACTCTCTATCTGATATTCACCTACCTTCAAAACAAGATTTATTAGTTAATATGGTAAAAGCTTTAGGTAAAAAAGTTCTAGTCATTTTGTTTAATGGAAGACCACTACTTCTAGAAAATATTTTAGATGCCGATGCTATTCTTGAGACTTGGTTTTTAGGCTCAAAAACAGCTGAAGCCATTACAGATGTATTAACAGGAAAAATTAATCCGTCTGGTAAACTACCAATGAGTTTCCCTAAAAGCATTGGACAAATTCCTATCTATTATAATCATTTGAATACAGGACGGCCTTATATTGGACCCAATGATGATAATGAATTCGTGTCAAGGTACCTTGATGTTTCGAACGAACCACTGTTTCCATTTGGATTTGGGCTTAGTTATTTAAAGTTAACTTATAAAGATTTAAGATTAGACAAACTAAAAATAACATCTCAAGAAACGCTTCATGCTTCGATTACAATTTCAAATGATAGTACGTTTGAAGGCTTTGAAATCGTAGAAGTATATATCCGCGATTATACTGCATCAATCTGTCGACCAGTAAAAGAATTAAAGCAATTTAAAAAAATATGGATTAATCGGCATTCAACTCTCACGGTTACATTTGACATTACGATAAATGATTTGATGTATACAATAGATGATGGAAGTAAAACATATGAGATGGGTCGTTTTTGCCTTATGATAGGACCTTCTTCAAACACGGTTTTGCAAAAAGATTTTTGGCTGAATTAAAACAATAAAATATTA
The DNA here is from genome assembly GCA_018818595.1 of Bacillota bacterium. Taxonomy (NCBI): domain Bacteria; kingdom Bacillati; phylum Bacillota; species Bacillota bacterium. The sequence continues at coordinate 34,165 of JAHIRM010000037.1, read as the reverse complement.
AAGCGTTGGAGGAAAATATGTCACTACTTGAATCAGAATTATATCATAGTTTCTTGTATTTTATGAACGAAACAAACAACGATGAATCCTCTTTAGGATATGGCTTAATTCGTGATAACACAAAAGACAAAGACATGGCGTCTGTGGCGTCTGTTGGATATGGTCTTAGTGCATATGTGATAGGCGTTGAAAATGGATATATTACATATGAAGAAGGAAAAAGACGAGTTATAAAAACATTACAAACCTTTGATACAAACATCGATCATTATGAAGGATTCTTTCTTCATTTTGTTGACATGACTTCGGGAAAACCATTTCGAAAATCTGAATTTTCAACCATAGATACTACTCTATTTTTAAATGGAGCTTTAACTTGTGATGCTTATTTTGATGAGGTTGAAATTCACGAATTATTTCAACGAATATTTCAAAGGGTGAATTGGGGAAAATTCATTCATGATTTCAATGGAAAAAAGGTATTTAGAATGGCCTATAATCCAATATCTGGTGGTGATTATAGAGGCGAGTCCAACGACCCATGGATTTATCAATGGCATATGTATGCAGAACAACTTTCAATGTATTTTTTGGCCGCAGCAAGTGGTGATATTTCCAAAACTGATGCATTAGCACTTTTTAATGGGTTTGAAAGAAAACTTGGGAAATATGATGAATTTGAGTATTATTACTCTCCAACAAACGCTCTTTTTGTTTATCAATTTTCACATGCTTGGTTGGATTTTAAAACGATAACAGATGCTAGTGGTATTGATTGGTTTGAAAATTCGAAAATAGCAACTCTCGCTAATCAAAGATGGTGCAAAAACCACCAAGATCAATATAAAACAATAAGTGAAACTTGTTGGGGGTTGACGGCTTGTTTAACACCTAAAGGGTATCGAAATCAATGCATCGATCCAAATGATTTGAAACCGAAAGAAGAACACGTCTTTGGAGTTTTGCCTCCGTGCGGAAGTTTAGGATCTATCGTTTTTACACCGAATGAATCTAAAATGGCAATAGAAGAAATTTATAAACTCTATCCAAAATCATTTCAAGATTATGGCTTTACTGATGGAATCTTAAAGCAAAACAAAAAGAAAACTTGGATAAGTAAAGATTATGTGGGAATCAATAAAGGGATTTCTTTATTGATGATAGATAATTATTTACATGGAACCACTTGGAAATACTATATGAAGCATCCTTTAATTCAAAAAGCACTTCAAAAATTAAATTTTGAGAGGAAACAATAAAATGTCTACAATCAAAGATGTTGCAAAAGCAGCGAGTTGTTCTATATCTACGGTTTCTTATGCTTTAAACAATGATAAAAGAATTCCCGATATTACCGCTAATAGAATTAAGCAAATCGCCGAAGAAATCGGATATTTTCCTATGGCAGCTGCCAGAAACCTTAAAAAAAGAAACACCGATACCATTTTAGTTGCCATCTCAGATTTTGGTGGGCCAGTTTATCATGAATTATTAGATGGAATTCAACATCAATTGGCAAAAAACGGGTACACCATGATTGTATCTACTGGAGTTTCATCAAATAGCTTATTAAAAGAACGTTCCGCTGACGGAGCTATTATTACAGACATTCATATAACGGACGAGTCGTTAATTCAACTGGCAAAAAACTTTAGACCGATTATCGTTTTGGATCGAAGACTTCACGATATTAATATTTTTAATATGACAATTGACAATCATAATGCGATGCTTTTAATGACACGACAAATTCTTAAAAAAGGCTATGTGAAACCCGCTTTTGTTCATGGAGTAAAAGATACTTATGATAACATAACTCGTTTTTCGGGATTTATGGAAGGATTAAACGAACAAAACATTGAATTGCATTCAGAATATTGTGGAAATTTTACGAAAGAATCAGGCATAGAAATTGCAAATTATATCATTCAAAACAATATTGATTTGCCAGACATCTTTGTATGTGCAAATGATGAAATGGCTATTGGAATTATGGAAACTTTTCAAAAAATAGGTAAAGAAATACCAAATGATTTTGGCATTTCTGGATTTGATGATATTGAATTAGCAAGGTATGTTAACCCGAAATTATCGTCCATTCGAATTGATCACTTTTTCTGGGGAAAAGCAATTGCAAACACAGTAGTAAGTTTGTTGAAAAAAGAAATAGTACACATTGAGAAGCAACAAGGCACTTTAATGTTTCGAGATTCATTTTGATAATCAGATTATTTCTGATTATTTTTTTATTATGGTTATGAAAACGCTTGTAAGAGAAAATAACTTGTGATATAATAAAAATGTAATCTTTATTGAAACGTTTCGATAGGAGAGTTTGATACTATGTATGCAAATAAATACGGACATTTTAGTAATAATGGATTGGAATATATCATCACAGATCCAAAAACGCCAAAACCTTGGATTAATGTGATTTCAAATAGCGACTACTCGTTTATGGTATCTCAAACAGGTGGCGGTTGCTCTTGGAGAGGAAACGCTGGGCAAAATCGACTTACAAGACTATATCAAGATATTATTAAAGATAATTACGGTAAATATTTATATTTACGAAATATAGACACTGGAAATTTTTGGTCATTAACGTTTCAGCCCGTTCAAAAAGAGTATCAACATTTTGAAGTGAGACACGGAATTGGGTATTCTATTTTTAAATACCAAGTAGAAGATGTTGTGTCCGAAATGAAAATGTTTGTTGTACCCGGAAAACCTTTAGAAATTATTGAAATTAAAATTAAAAATAAAAGCAATAAAATCAAACGGTTAGATATCACTTCTTATTTTGAGTGGGAAGCGGGAATTCATCCTGATGAACATCGTGAATTTCATAAACTATTTATGGATACCTCTTATGATGAATCTCTTAAGGCGATTAAATTAAAAAAATACAACTGGGGATTTGGCGATAAAGATGGATTAGCAAATAATGTTGATTGGGATTTTGTTGGATTTCATGCGGTTAATTTACCAGTTAAATCTTTTGAAACAGACAAAGAAGCTTTTATTGGGATGTATGGCCTTGAAAGAGATCCACTTGCAATGAAAAAACCAATGTTATCAAATAAAGCAGGACGATTCGGAGATCCAGTGGCTTCTTTACAAAGCGAATTTACTTTGCGTCCAAACGAAGAAATTGTAGTTGTCTTTACAATCGGAGTAACTTCTCTTGGAAAGAAAGAAATCTTAAATATTGATCAGGAATATGAAAATCCCGATTCATTAATCTTACAATATACAAATCCTGAAGCTTCCTTAAAAGCGTTTAAAGAAGTAGAAGAATTTTGGAAAGATTTACTAAGTGGAGATCACGTTGAAACTCAAGATAAAGCGTTTGACATTATGACAAATACATTTTCAAAATATCAAGCTATTAGTTGCCGTATTTGGGCAAAAACGGCTTATTACCAAACAAGCGGAGGCTATGGATTTAGAGATCAACTTCAAGATGCTTTAATTTTTCTAGAATCAAAACCTGAACTTACAAAAAAACAATTGCTTCTTCATGCTTCAAGACAATTCTTTGAAGGCGATGTCTATCACTGGTTTGTAACTTATCAAGGATGGGGCGCAAGAGGGAATTGTTCAGACGATTTATTGTGGCTTCCTTTCATAATGGAGTCCTATATTGAAGAAACTTTAGATTATAGCATATTAGATGAAATTGTTCCATTTGTTGATCAAAGCGAAGCATCGATGTATGAACATTGTAAAAGAGCCATTTTAAAATCTCTAACTAGATTTTCAGATAGAGGAGTCCCTTTAATGGGAGCTCATGATTGGAACGATGGATTGAGCGCTGTTGGTCATAAAATGAAAGGCGAGTCTTTTTGGATGTCTTCCTTCCTCTTTATGATACTCAATAGTTTTCAACGTTTTGCTAAAATGAAAAACGACTTAAGTTTCATAGAAAATATGAAAAAATATGCCTTACAAATTCAAAAAACGTTTAATGAGTATGGTTGGGATGGTGAATGGTATCTTCAAGCAACGACAGATGATGGATATCCACTTGGTTCTAACAATAATGAAGAAGGAAAAATCTTTTTAATGCCAAACTCATGGGCAATCTTAAGCGATATTTTACCAAAAAACAGAATCAATAAAGTTGTTAATTCCATTGATAAGTTTTTGTTAAGAGAATACGGAACTTTACTCAATTTTCCAGCCTTTACAAAACCAAGATCTGATATTGGATATGTAACAAGATACGCTCCTGGATTAAGAGAAAATGGTGGTGTTTACACTCATGCAGCTACTTGGGCAGTCTCGGCTTTTGCAAAAGCAGGATTCCCTGAATTAGCTTACAAAGCATATAAAGGGATTTGTCCTCCAAATCGTACGGTAGATCCTGATAGGTACCTTGCTGAACCTTACGTAACTTGTGGAAATTCAGATGGGCCTATTTCTCCTTACTATGGAAGAGGTGGATGGAGTTGGTACACCGGATCCGCACAATGGTTACACCGGGTAGCTGTTAGAGATATATTAGGAGTTAAAGCAACCTACACTGGTCTAAAAATCGAGCCAGTCATTCCTAAAAAGTGGACTGGATACCAATATAGTAGAAAATTTAGAAATGCAATATACAACATTGAAGTTCAAAGAGGAAAAAGCAAGAAAGTAATTGTGGATGGAAAAGAAATAAAAGGAAACATATTGCCAGATTTTAAGGATCATCTTACTCATCAAATAATGGTCACTATAATATAAAAGGAGACAAAAGAATAATGAAAAAAATAGTAGGGTTTATCTTAGTAATTGTATTTAGTTTTAGTCTGTTTGCATGTACTGAATTGACAACAACCACTACGACAACAAGTGGATCTGATACTTCCGAAACTACAACTTCTAATACTCCAGTTACAATTACGTATGCAGCATGGAATTTAGGAACAGTAGAATCAGTTAATTTAGAGCGACTTATGATTGATGCATTTATGGAAGAATATCCATGGATTACTGTAGAAATTATTGAAAGACCAAAAGTTCCAGATTCAACAGGAACATCAGAAATTGATCAAAATTGGAATGAGTTTTTAGGTGCGAGAGCCGCACAAGGATCTCTTCCTGATGTATTTTTTACCGATTCAACTGAAACAACTATTATGAATAACTGGGCAAAAGATGTCACTGAAATTGCTCACAATGATCCTGAATTTATGAACATTTCAGAAGACATCAGAGAAGCCGCTAATTATGGTGGAAAATTGATGGCATTGCCTTACGCAGTCTACTATTTTGGATATTACATAAATAAGACAATCTTTGAAAATGAAAATGCAGATGCACCTTTATTTGAAGACACATTTTCTGAATTTGTAGATAAAATCAAAGATGTTGCCAATCATAATGTAACAAATGGAACTGGAATTGCAGGTATTGTTGGACTTGATAGAATGTTAGAATGGTATCCAGCTCAATTAAATTCCGAATTAGGATGGTATACATATGATGGAACTTTACTACATTTAGATGGAATTGAATTTGAAACAACGCTTACGCTTTATCAAACGTTGATGCAAGATAAAACATTTGTATATGATGCTATGACGCCAGAAGAACAATTAGCAGCTTTTGGAACAACAAATGCTTGGGAATCTAGTCAACTTGCAGCATACTGGGAATATACACCTATTATAGGATCTATGCTTGATTACGATTTTGAAGTTGATTTCATTGGTACTCCTGGTACAGATGACGCTCATCAAATACCTATTGTTTTAGATTTGATGTGTATTTCTTCTCAAACTCAACATTTGACAGAAGCGTATTTACTTTCTAAATGGATGTCATTTGGAAAAGATGGATATTTACAAAGAATAGCATTCTCAACTGATGAAGAACTAGATATTGCTGCATTAAATATGACTCCTTTACAACCGGATGAAGAATTACTTGATGCTTTCTTTGCAATCTATTCTAGTTTTACAGAACTTCGAAAAGTAGTAGAATATGACAATTATATTCTCGAACCAAATAAATACGTTCCGGGATACATAAAAGCAAGATGGACCGAAGTATACGATGCAGAAACGACTTTAGGACAATTATTTGATAAAGTGCGTGCAGGTACCGTTAATTATGCAGACGTTAAAACTTCTTGGAATGAAATTGCAAATGATGCTTTAAGTATCGCAAGAGCGGCAGTATTTCAAAAACTTGGTGTAACTGAATAAAGAAATAAAGTGACTTTAGAAAGCGAGGTGGAAGTTGTGAGGAAAAGTTTCATTCTAGTCCTTTTCCTTTTCATGGGGATTGTCAATCTATCGATGCATTTAGTATTTGCAGATACAGTAATTGAAGACACAGATACAAGTCTTTTGCTGACTGGTAATTACAAAGAAATGCTTTCTTCATGGGAAAATGAAGAATTTTTAGACAACTCCAATTTCACTTCTACAATCCTTCCATCTGACTTTTCGGGGTTAGCTCTTACTAGTATTGAAAATAGTTTTGATTATACATCACCAGTATATGAATGGATTGATGAGACGAAAATTAACTTTACGGTTTCAACTGATTCTAAAGGCCTCTATCAATTTGCTTTGGATTTTTATTCTTTATCTGAGGATTACTTGGATTTAGAAATGATGATTTATGTGAATGGAGAAATTCAATATACCGAAGCTTCACAAATTATTTTATATAAACTTTGGGAAAATGAAAGTCAAGAATTTTCAATTGATCGATATGGAAATGACTTTTATGGAAACATCTTGCAAGTAAGTAGTTGGATTCGTCAAGACTTTTTTGACCCTATGGGACTCTTTTCACAGCCATTACTCTTTTTATTAGAAGAAGGAGAAAATGAAATTACGTTTGAACGAATCAAAGGCGATTTTTTAGTGGGGGATGTATTTGTTTCGGGAAAAGAACAATCTGTTTCCTATGAAGAATATATTAATGGAGGAATTGTTTCTACAAGCGAATTTTTCGAAGAAGTTGAAGCAGAACTTCCTAAGATTAAAAATTCTTCAAGTATTCAAGCAGGAATTTCTAGAAGCGTTTATGTGACTCCTTTTTCAGTTCGATATTTAAAATTAAATATGCTTTCTGGGGCGACATTTAATTCAGAAAGAGAATCTGTTACTTATGAAGTTGTGGTCGAACAGGCAGGATACTATTATTTAACATTTAAAGTGCTACAGTCTTCTATGGTAAATGGAGTTGTTTATAGGACACTTAGAATCAATGGAGAAGTTCCTTTTGAAGAAGCCTACTCTTTGCCAATTGAATACGATAATTCTTGGCAAAATTATACAGTAGGGCAAGATGCTCCTTATCTTATATATTTTGAAGAAGGGGTAAATGAAGTATCTTTATCGGTTAATTTAAGTCCTTATATGGAGGCATACTTCGAAATTCAGGATATTTTAAAATATGTGAATCAATTAACATTAAGCATCAAAAAATTAACCGGAAATCAAATCGATGAAGATAGAGATTGGGAAATAACCGAATTTTTACCAACAATCGTTTCTGATTTAAATGAAATTGCAAATGTATTAGAGTACTACCAAAGTTATTTAGCACAATTATCAAAGACAAATAAACTATCAGAGGCTGAATCAAGTATAAAAATAGCCATTCGGAATTTAAGATATCTTGCGGATAATCCAAATGACATTCCTAAGAATCTTTCTTTGCTTTCGACATCATCCTCTTCGGTGGCTGCTACCCTTGGAAATACAATTTCTTTAATTCTAAATAGTTCACTTGATATGGATAAGTTTTATGTACATACATCGTTTGATCTGCCCAAGGCGAATTCCAATTTCTTTGTTAGAGTGTGGGTAAACATACAACGATTCTTTATTTCATTTTTTGATCAACGATTTTCGAGCGATATCGCCGAAGATGAATTAGAAGTTTGGATTAATCGACCGAAACAATACGTAGATTTGATTCAAAAAATGATTGATGACACATTCACAGTAGATACTTCTATTAAAGTAAAAGTATCGGTGATGGCAGCAGAAGGAAAATTAATTCTCGCGAATTCAGCGAAAACAAATCCAGATGTCGCATTAGGTGTTGCATCTTGGTTGCCTTATGATTTAGGGATTAGAGGAGCCATTCAAGATTTAACTGCCTTTATTGATGATGAAGATTTTGCAACAGTTATAGGGTACTATCAAGCAGAATCTTTAATTCCTTTAATGTATGATTCTGGATTATATGGATTACCAGATACAGAAAATTTCTATGTATTATTTTATAGAACCGATATCTTAAGTGCGTTAAATCTTGAAGTTCCATCTACTTGGGACGATGTTACAGAAATGATGCCTATATTAAAACGATATGGAATGAATTTTTATCTACCTCTTTCCAGCGCAACATCTTTAAAATCATTTGATGCAACTCTTCCTTTCTTATTTCAATATGGATCCTCTATTTATTCGGAAGATTCTTTTACTGTGTCACTTGATAACGAAGAAACGGTAAATGCTTTAGAAATGATGACAGAGCTTTATACCATTTATAGTGTTGACGTGACTGTTTCAAGTTTTTATAATGATTTTCGTCTTGGACTTTGTCCTATTGGTGTAGGTGACTTTGGAATGTATACAACATTACTAAATGCAGCACCAGACATCCAAGGACTTTGGAAAATAGCTTTGCTTCCAGGAATAGAACAAGAAGACTCAACGATTGATCGCAGTGCAACAGGTGCGCAAACGGCAAATATGATTTTTAAAAACACCGATAAACTAAACGAATCATGGGAATTTTTGAAATGGTGGTCTTCGACAGATACTCAATCCACTTTTTCTTCTTTACTCTTATCTACTTTAGGAAAAGAGTACCTATGGAACAGCGCCAATGTTGAAGCGTTTCAAACTTTAAACATGAACGCTGATGATTTAGCTATCGTTTTGGAGCAATGGACTTATTTAAAAGAATTACCAAAGGTTCCCGGCTCTTATCAAGTGGAACTTGAAATATCCAATTTATGGAATAGCGTGGTCATAAATCGAGAAAATTTAAGAGTTGGTTTAAATGATGGCATTATTAAAATGAATAAAGAAATCATGAAAAAAATGTCTGAATTTGGATACGTAGATAAATATGGAAATATTATAATGGCTTATGAAAAGGCGTCTCTTTCTCAAATTGAAGAGTGGCTTTCTTTGACGGGAAGTGATTCTTCTGAATAGTCTACTTTATCGCTTGAAAGCGAAAAAATCAAGAGGATTAAAAGATCAACATACGATTGCTTATTTATTTGTTTCTCCTTATTTAATTATGTTTTCAATCTTCATAGTCATTCCAGTCATTGCTGCTATTTATTTATCGTTTACCTATTTTGATACGGTAAGAGCTCCAATCTTGATTGGCTTTGGAAACTACATCAACATTTTGACGAATGATGATGTGTTTATGCAATATGTCATTCCTAACACGCTCAAATACGCTATTATTGTTGGGCCTGGCGGCTATATTTTATCTTTTTTGCTTGCTTGGATGTTAGCTCAACTCGCTCCAAGAATTAGAACGGTTTTAGCTTTGATTATATACTCACCTTCTTTGACATCGGGAGTTACGATGGGCGTTTTATGGCGAGTCATTTTTGCGGGAGATAATACCGGATATCTAAATAGTGTTTTGCTCAATTTAGGAATTATTGTTGAACCGATTATTTGGCTTCAGTCTCAGGATTTCTTATTAACAATTATGATTGTTGTAACGCTTTGGAGTTCAATGGGAGTTGGATTTTTAGCAATGCTTGCAGGTATCTTAAATGTGAACCAAGAACTTTATGAAGCGGGATATATTGACGGTATTAAGAATAAGTTTCAAGAAATGATTTATATTACCATTCCTTCAATAAAACCTCAAATGTTATTTGGGGCAGTCATGGCAATTGTTGGAACCTTTTCTGCTTCAGGAATAGGGGTGGCGCTTTCTGGCTCGAATCCGACACCACAATATGCAGGGCAATTAATCGTAAATCACATTGAATATTATGGTTTTTATAAATATGAAATGGGATATGCGGCAGCTCTTTCGGTGATTTTATTATTGATTGTTTATTTGTTTAGTCGATTTGCTTTTAAACTGTTTGGAAGTAAAGACGAATGAGAAAACAAAAATTCCAAGGAACTAAAATCAATCCGAAGAGATTCCATAAGAGCCAAATACGTTATATTTTAATTATTATGCCAATAGCATTATTTATGTTACTTCCTCTAGTCTATATCTTTAACCATGCTTTTAAACCATTAGAAGAATTGTTTTATTATCCTCCAAGATTTTTTGTGGAACAACCAACCTTAGGAAACTTTGTTAGTTTATTTCAAGTAACCGGATCTTCAGGAATTCCAATGAGTAGGTATTTATTCAACAGTATTATTGTCACGGGATTAGTCTTGTTTGCATCCGTTTTGATTTCAACCATGGCAGGATACGCTTTATCTAAATTGAATTTTAAGATGAAAAAAACCATTAACGAAATCAATACAATTGCGTTAATGTTTGTAGGAATCGCTGTTATGATTCCTAGGTATTTAATTATTGAAAAACTTGGTTTAATAGATAACTTTTTTGTACATGTTCTTCCATACTTAGCAGTTCCAGTTGGTTTATTTTTGGTGAAACAATTCATTGATCAGATACCAAATGAATTGATTGATGCTTCTAGAATCGATGGAGCTACAGAGTGGCAAATTTATCATAAAATTATTTTACCTTTGATAAAACCTGCCATTGCCACGATTGTTATTTTATCGTTTCAAACCGTTTGGAATTCTGCGGATACATCAACTACTTATATAAACAATGATGTTTTAAAAACATTTGCTTTTTACATGAACACATTAACTGCGAATTCGAATGGAGTTGCGGGTCAAGGGATGGCAGCTGCTGCGTCACTTATTATGTTTTTGCCAAATCTCATTATCTTTATTTTAATGCAATCTAAAGTGATGGATACAATGGCACATTCAGGAATCAAGTAGGTGATATGATGAAAAAAATTCTTATTGTCATTAACCTTATGCTTCTTTGTTTTCTATTCATCCCTTCTAGCTTTGTTTTAGCTGATACAGTATTTTATGAAAACGAATATCCTTATGATACGTTTACAGTAGATTATGAAGGTAATTTAACGTTCACACAAACTGCTTATACACCAGTTGGTGTCTTAAACCGTGATGTTGTGTTGTTAAATCCTGAAGATCTATACGTAAAAGACGACCTTGTTTATATTGCTGATACGGGAAATCATCGTGTTGTTGTGCTTGATTATTCAGGAAATGTAATCTTGGAAATTGGTGCAGATGTTTTAAACCAACCTACCGGAATTCATGTATCTCTCGAAGACTATCTTTATGTTGCAGACAAGGGAAATCAATTAGTATATAAGTTTGATTTAGATGGAACCTTGATAAGAACATTTGGACGACCAACGGAACCGTTATTCGGAAGTGGATCGCCTTATGTTCCGATTAAAGTAGTAGTCGGAAGTGGAGAAAACATTTACGTAATTGGGGATGGGTCAACAAGTGGAGTCATTCAATTAAATTATGATGGATCCTTTTTAGGCTATTTTGGAGTTAATCTTTCAAACAAATCCGTTATCGAACGGATTGCAGATCTATTTGTTTTACCAGGAGAATATGCAAGAAATATGCCACCTTCTCCTACAAATATTGCGATTAATCCCAAGTCGCTGGTTTATACTTCTACACCAAATACGATGTATGCATTAAAGAAACTAGATGTGAATGGGAACGATATTTTAACCGCTTCCAATTATAATGTTGAACAAAATGTTGTGGATTTAACGGTAAATACTGAAGGATATCTTTATGGTATTTATGATGATGGATTGATTGTAGAATACGATCCTTCAGGGAACCTATTGTTTGCGTTTGATGTAATGAAATCCAACTCAAATGTTTTGGGATTAATTCAAAGCCCATCTGCCATTCAAATAGATGATTACAATAATCTATTTGTACTTGATATGGGAAAAAATGAAGTTGTCGTTTATCAACCTTCCAGTTTTGCAACTTTGGTTCATGAAGCCATTGATATGTATAATCAAGGAAAGTATTTAGAAAGCACCTTGCTCTTTGAATCAATCTTAGATCAAAACAATAATTTTGCGTTGGCTCATAGTGCTCTTGGAAAAGCGTATTATCAAGACGAGCTTTTTGATAAAGCATTAGAAGAATATCTTCTTGCAAATGATTTGCCAGGCTATACAGAAACCTATTGGAAAATTAGAGACATCTGGCTAAAGGATAATTTAAGCCTTGTTTTTAGTTTAATACTTGGATTCATTTTTGTTTTTCAAATTGTAAAAGTTGTTAATAAAAAAACTCAAGTGTTTGCAACAGTAAATCACCAATCAAAGAGATTTTTTAGTCTTCCGTCTGTCAGGAAATTTACCTTGATTTTCTATGTAACAAAACACCCAATTGATGCTTATTATGAAATAAAAAGAAAAAAACGATCAGATGTTTTAACTAGCGTAATTATATTACTTGTCTTGTTTATTGAGTATTTATGTTTACTTAAATTTACTGGATTTGTCTTTAATCATTATGCTGATAATATTAATCTTTTCTTTGAAGCAATCAAGTTTTTTGGTGTGATTGGATTGTTCATCTTTTCAAATTATTTAATTGCTACTTTGTCGGATGGAGAAGGATGGCTTAAGGATGTCTTCATTGCAAGCGTATATGCGTTAAGTCCCTTATTGTTAGGAATTATTCCACTTATCATTTTATCAAACATCTTAACTCTTAATGAATCTGTCTTATACGATTTATTTCTATATTTTATTATTATTTATACGTTAGTCTTGGTATTTTTAGGAATCAAAGAAATTCACAATTACGAAATTAAAGAAACAATAAAAAATCTTTTACTGACTATTTTTACCATGTTTATTATCATTTTAATTTTATTTATCATTTACGTGTTTGGTTCTCAACTTTGGGACTTTATTTCGTCTTGGACTAAGGAGGTGTTCTTCCGTGTATTCAAATAAAATTTTAAAGAAATTAATTTTATTAGTGTTGATTATACCTCTTGTGTTTTTATGTATTCCTCTTTTAGCAAAAATGAGTCCATCAACTATAGAAAGTGATTCTCTTCCCGAAACCGAAACATTATTAGATGAGACATTTCTTTCTTCAAATCAATTTACTCAAGCAGATGACCTAGCTGTCGTAAATAATTTCTTAACCATTCCTAATACCTATATTTTAGTGGGTGAAACAGATAGCTTAGCTTTATACTTTGAAGAAGAGAGTTATGCCATTCGAATTTTGAATAAGGCAGATAATTTTATTTATGGTTCCTCATTATCAACAAAAGATGATAACTTAGAAAACTTTAATACAACTTGGGAAGGCATCGTTAATTCTGCAGTAACGATTAAATATTATTCATACAGCGATACTTCTGGAGTGTATACCAGTTTAGAAGAAAGTATATTAAAAAGTAATCTAACAACAACAAGTTATACTCTCATCGAAAATGGATTTGAAGTGGACATCTTATTCGGAGAATCTGGCATAGGTTTAACTTTAAGAGTTTTTATTGAAGGAGAATATCTAAGAGTTGAAGTTCCAAACGATTCAATATCAGAAGGAGATACCTTCAAATTAAGAAGCATTAAAACTTATCCATTCTTAGGATCCGTTTATGGAGACTCTATTCCGGGATATATTTTTGTTCCTGATGGATCGGGTGCATTAATTCGATACCAACCTATTGATACGATAACTGATATTTATGAATTTCGTTATTATGGAACAGATGAAGCTATTTCGACTAGTTTGGAATTCGAACCAAATCTTGCATTTCCTGTATCTGGTATGATTCAAGGAATAAACCAACATGGGTTTATTGCGATTGTGGAGGACGGAGCATTATTTGCAAATTTAGTTGTGAGTCCAGCAAAAAATAATCTTAAATATTACTATTCTTACAATGAGTTTTTATATCGCAGATTATACCAAGCTCCAACTTCTGAATCTCAAGCTCTTTCTGGTTCTGGAAGACAAGTAATTCAAGAAGACATTAATTCTTGTAATGTTGCGCTGAAATACCGTTTTCTTGCTGATGAAGAAGCAAATTACGTTGGAATGGCAAAGGTTTATCAAACTTACTTGTTAGAAGAATCTTTAATGACACAAAAAATAAATGAAACAGATGAAGTTGGTATCTTTTTAGAAGTCTTAGGTTCTGAAGATAAAGCCGGATTTATTTTTGACGAAACGATAGTATTAACTGACGTTTCAGATTTAGAGGCAATACTCGATGAACTTTCTTTAAGTGTCAATTCTATAAAGGTAGTCTATAAAGGTTTCTCTGATGGTGGATTTACTAGCTCGGGATTAGTCTATAAAAATCTTGATTCTCATTTAGGGACAAAACAAGAATTTCTGGATTTGGTTGAAAATTATGAAACAGATCAAATTGAATTATATTTCTATTTGGACACCATGAAGGTATATGAAAACGCAAGTTTTAGTACCTATCGAGATATCACACAAAAAATCAATCAAAACTTATTAAAATTAGATGGGTTCACAAAATCTTATTATTATGTATCTCCTACAAGAGTTGCTAGCGCATTTATAGAATCTGTTCGAATTTTAAAAGAAAAAGAATTAAATTATTTTGCCATCGGAACGATAGGTCATACCATTTATTCAGATTATAAAGATGAAAACAACGAAATAGATCGTAACGAAGCAATGGCAATCTATCTAAACATGTTAGAAGAAGCAGATATTGAATCGGTATTTTATCAACCATTTCTATATTTATTGAAGTATTCAAATGCTTACTTAATTACGCCAACGACTTCAAATAAGTATCGGATTTATAGCGACAGTGTTCCATTTGTTTCTTATGTGTTAAGTGGAATTTTAGAAGCTTATGCACCTTTCCAAAATTTTATTACGAATCAAAGATTTGAGTTACTTAAGATGATTGATTACCATTTGTATCCTTCTTATATTTTGACTCAAGAATCTTCTTACTTGTTACAAGATACAGAACTTCAACAAATATATTCATCTAGTTTTTCTACTTGGAAAAGTGAAATAATTTCTCAGTATGATTTTATTAACCTTGCTTTAAAAGACGTGGTAAATGCATCGGTTTTACAAAGAAATTATTTAGATGTTGGTGTATATCAAGTAGTTTATGATAATGGAGTATCGATTTACATAAACTATACGAATATGCAACAAACATTTAATTTAACTACGATTGAACCCTTAAGTTATAAGGTGGTGACATCTAATGACTAAAAAACCAATGAATCGAAATCTTCGTCAAAATTTAGTGGGTTGGTCTTTTCTTTCCATATGGGTTATCGGATTTTTAGTGTTTACTTTGTATCCAATATTAATATCATTTTATTACAGTTTTGCAACGGTTACGTTAGACCCAGAAGGAATCCAAGCGACTTTAAATGGCTTTGAAAACTATCGAAGGATTTTTACTTCAGCTGAAGGCTTTAGTTTCTTACAATCGGTTAGTGACTTTGCGATTGAAATTTTATTTAAAGTTCCAATTATCACTGTGTTCGCTATTATCATTGCAGTTATGTTAAATCAAAAAATGAAATTAAGAGGACTCTTTAGAGGAATATATTTTCTACCAGTCATTATTGCTTCTGGTCCAGTAATTAACCAATTAGTAAATCAAGGAGCCGCAACAATTCCTTTGGTAGAACAGATGGGGATTATTAATTTAATTAATGAAACTTTTACTGAAAGTTTGGCAAGACCTATCGCAAACATTTTCTCTGAATTAATCGTTATCTTATGGTTTTCTGGAGTTCAAATATTATTGTTTATTGCAGCACTTCAAAAAATTGATAGAGCCACTTATGAAGCCGCAATGATTGACGGGGCCGGACCTTGGGAATCTTTTTGGAAGATTACCATGCCATCTCTGAAAAGCATGGTAATGGTATCTGTCGTTTTCACCATTATTAATCTTGCGACATTCTCTGAAAATGAGGCGATTGGTCACATTAAAAATAACATGTTTTTAAATGGATTTGGTTTTTCATCAGCAATTGCTTGGGTGTATTTTCTTGCGCTTGCTATTATTTTAGGAATTGCAGCACTTGTACTTGGTGCGTTCTCGAAAGATAAGGTGAGAAGATAATGCAAAAAAAGACAAAACTAAAAATTAAACGCGTTCTTTTAGGAAAAAGTTTAAGTGAAGGATTAATTGGAAAAACCATTTTATACATCATTTTAATGATTATTGGGTTTGTGTATTTGTATCCAGTTATTAAAATGTTTACTTACAGTATTAAAGATTTAGCGGATTTAGTGAATCCAATCGTTGAGTGGATTCCAACGAAAATCTATTTAGAAAATTATCGCACTTCTTTTGTTGTTTTGAATTATGGTAGAACACTTCTATTTAGTTTATCAGTTACATTGATTCCAGCCATTTTTCAAACAATCACAACAAGCATTACGGGATACGCGTTGGCGAAATTTCAAATGAAGTTTAAAAAAGTGATTATTATCCTAATATTAATAACCTACTTAGTGCCAACTCAAGTATATATGATTCCAAAATATTTATTGTTTGATCGTTTAGGAATTCTTGAGACTGCTTGGTCGGTTATATTCCCCGCAACATTTGGGCAAGGATTATCTTCAGCAATTTTCATATTAATATTTTATCAATTTTTCAGGATGCAACCCATTGCTTTGGATGAATCAGCTGAGATTGATGGAGCGAATCCTTATCAAGTCTTCTTTAAAATAGGTGTGCCTTTGGCACTACCGGCTTATATCACTTCATTTTTATTTTCATTTGTATGGTATTGGAATGAAACTTACATGTCTTCGTTATTTTTAGGCCCCAATCTATACACGTTACAATTAAAATTACTTAATTTTTCATCTCAGTTTTCGTTAGCAGAAGGAATTAGTCAAACTGCGGTGAATGAGGCTATTAAGTTTAGTGCAACCATTTTAATCATTGCCCCTGTTTTGATTGTATATCTCATTATGCAAAAATGGTTCGTTGAAGGAATTGACCGAACCGGTGTTACAGGAGAATAGGAGAATATCATATGATAAAAAAAGGATTTTTAATTAGTTTTACGCTATTGTTAGCTTTCGTATTATTTGCTTGTGATAATGTAACTTCATCTTCCATATCAATCACAACTACGACGACTTTAATAAGTGAAACAACCTCTTCAACTACGACGATTTCGGCTGAGGAATATGTTTATAATCCAATAGACGTCCCTGATTATGTATTGGAAGAAGAAAGACTATCTTTTAAGTTTTTTTGGGAAGTAGTCAATGGAGATCTTGAGTCAGATGGGTATGGATTAATTGCGGATCGAATCAATGTTGATACGTTATCGTTTGGAGATGCGTCCATTGCATCGGTTGGGTATGGGCTAGCGGCTATTTCGCTTGGGATCGAGAATGATTGGATTTCTTATGGCGAAGGATACGAAAGAGTTTTACATACCTTATATACTTTAGAAAATATGCAACGAACCCATGGGTTTTATTACCATTTTGTAGACATGGAAACCGGTCTAAGATCTGGAACAACTGAAGTATCTATTATTGATACCGCTATATTAATTTGCGGTGTAATCATGGCAGGAGAATATTTTGGTGGAGAAATAAAAACCATTGCAAATGAATTGTATCAAGCCATTGAATGGAATTGGTATTACAACCAAGATCGAATGATGTTTTATATGGGCTATACCCCAGAAGATGGGTTTGAAGGATATTGGGATATGTACAGTGAGCAACTTATGCTTTATTTTCTTGCCGCAGCCTCAGATAATTATTCGGTAGGAAAGGAAGCTTATGATATGATGAAATCTAGTTCTACTAGAAAAAAATATGGGACATCGGATTATTTTTATACATCATATCCAGGAACACTTTTCACTTATCAGTTTTCACATGCTTTCTTTGATTTTAGAACGGTATTAGATAAAGAAAATTATAATTGGTTTACAAACTCGATTAACGCATCAATCGCAGCTTATGATTACGGAGTTTGGCAATCGCAAAACTATGATACGTATAGTACTCTTTCTTGGGGAAACACGGCTTCAGACGGACCTGATGGGTACCGAGCATACGGAAATTTACCTGCGGTTGGAACGATTTATGTCGATGGAACGTTAGCTCCTTGCGGAGCAGTAGGATCAATTGCTTTTGTTCCTAATTTAGTAATTCCAGCTATGGAAAACTATGCATCTATAGTAAGCCTTCAAGGAAAATATGGATTTAGAGATGCTTATAATCTCGGATTAACAGAATCTGCTAGCACCTCGATTATAAGACCAAATAGAATACTTCCAGTAAATGGATGGTTTGCAACAGATGTTATTGGTATTGATAAAGGTATTACCGTTTTAATGATTGAAAATTATCGATCGAATTTAATATGGGATTTCTTTATGCAAAGCGAAATCGTCCAAAAAGGATTTGAGGAATTAGAATTTACAATCTTAGCTTAGGTCTATACAATTCTTAAAGAATTGTTTACAAATAGATTATTATTTTTAAAAATAGATAAAGGAGGATTCAAAAAATGAGATTCAAAAAAGGATTATTGTTTTTAGTTGCTTTTGGTTTTGCTTTTGCGTTATTGGCTTGTAACGAAGTTACTACCACAACAACTACAGCAGGTACCACAACGACTACAACTACAACAGAAACTACAACAACGACAACCACAACAGTACCTACCACACTAAAATTAAGTATTTTAGATGGATGGGTTGATGGAGCAGATGGTGTAAATACAATTACACAAAGCGCTACTCAATTAGCAGTTACCTATGACAAAGCAGGTTTTTCATGGGCAAGTATGACAAACTCAATGGCCGAAGAAGACTTATCAGCTTATAATAAGTTAGTTTTTACTGTAAGCGGACAAGGAACTTTGATGGTTAAAATTGAAGGAGCAACTTCAAATTTTGAAGTTTCCATTCAACTTACAGCTGGAGAAGTAACCTACCAACTTGACCTTCGCGATTACGATGTATTTTTAGGCGGAGTTACACAAGTTGTTTTATTCGGAGCTCCTGGAAAAGCAGTAGGAACTGGTAACTTTACAATGACAAAATTTGAATTTGATGAAGGAACAGCTTTTGGAATCGTTTTAGATAATGGAGATTCCAATATTCCTGAAAACGAACAAGTTTATGATGGAACTGGAGAAACATTTGATTTTTCTTTAGGTTTTGTTGACAATGGTGACGGAGTATATGAAATTGACAATTCTGGAGACAATCCAGTTGTCACTTATACAAAAGGCGGTTTTGATTGGCCTTATATGTTATCAACCGTATCAGGAGATTTTTCTGATTTCGATTATGTTGTTTTGACCGTTAAGGGCATTACAGCTGGATCAGTAATGCTCAAGGCGGAATTGAGCACAACGGTTAAAGAAGAAATTTCTGGTTCTTTTGCAATCGATGAAGAAATCACTTTGTGTTTAGATTTATCATTATGGACAAACGAACAACTAGATGCTTTAACTAAAATTTTAATTTTTGCTGAAGGTGGATCTACCACTGCAACAGGAGAATTTGAAATCTTAGGAGCTTATTTCTCAAAAGTATACGTTGGTGAAATCGTTGAAGAAGGAGTGTATAATTTTATTGATGGTTGGGAAGAACTTGACCTTGGTTCATACACTTTCTCAACAACAGTTGATGATACAACACTTGTAACTTACACAAAAGGCGTTGGACAAACATATATATTTATGAGAAACGATTTTGCAGCAGAAGATGTTTTGGGATTAAATACAATGACACTTGTTGTAAAAGGAACAGTAGATAAAACAATTTTATTGAAACCAAACAATAACGGCGCTTTAGAACAAACCGTTGTATTTACAGGTGAAGAACAAACAATCGTTATATCCGCAGAATCCTTTACAACTATGTTAATTTGTGCTGAACCAGGTACCGAAAGTGTATCAGGAACTTTTGAAATTATTAGTGCAAAATTAACATATATTGAACCAAATTATGACTTTACGACTGTCTGGGTAGAAAATGATGTAGATACTTATACATTCACAACGACAGAAGAAAACACTACAACAGTAGATTACGTTAAAGATGCATTCCAAGCTTGGGCATTTATGAAAAGCGATTTTGTAGCTGAAGACGTAGATGGATTTAACACAATGACTTTAATTCTTAAAGGTACTATTGGAAAATCAGTTATGTTAAAACCAAATAACGATGGCGGATTAGAACAAACTGTTACCTTTACAGGCGAAGAACAAACAATCGTTATTTCTGCTTATTCCTTTACAACAATGGTGATTTTTGCAGAAGCAGGAACTGAAAGTGTATCAGGATCATTTGAAATCATCAGCGCTAGATTAACCTACGTTGAACCAGATCCTATTGATGCATCTATCGTTGTTGATGTTAATGTAAACTGGCTTGACAATGATGGCGGAATTTATACTTTCACAACCGTTGATGGTGTTGTTACAGTAGATTATACAAGAACATCAGAACAAACATGGGCATTTATTAAAACGGTATTCTTAGATAATTTATCAGACCATGATATGATAGAAATGGTAGTTAAAGGTACTCTTGGAGACCAATTAATTATCAAACCTAATAATAATGGAGCATATGAACAAACCATTACCTTTACAGGCGAACAACAAGTAGTAACCTTTACATTAACAGATGCTCCAACTTTCATTTTAATACTTGTTGATCCAATTTTTGGAAGTTTAACTGGAAGCTTTGAAATCATTAGTGCAAAAGTTACGTCCTCTACACTGGGTTATGATTTTACAAAAACATGGGTAGAAAATGATGTTGACACTTATGACTTTACAATTTTGAGCAGTGGAACAACTCAAGTAGATTATACAAAAGGTGTTGACCAAGGCTGGACATTCATGAAATCTGATTTTGTGGCAGAAGATATTTTAGGTTTAAATACATTAACGATTATTCTTAAAGGAACACTTGGAGAATCGATTATGTTAAAACCTAACGATGATGGAGCTTTAGAACAAACCGTTGTATTTACAGGCGAAGAACAAACAATCGTGATTACAGCAGCAGCATTTACTTCAATGGTTATGTTTGTACAACCTGGCACAGCTGAAGTTTCAGGAACATTTGAAATTATTAGCGCAAAATTAACTTACATCGAACCTTGCTATGATTTTACAACTGGTTGGGCAGAAAATGACGTTAATACTTATAACTTTACAACTCAAGAAGATGGATCCGTTCTTGTAAATTATACAAAATGGTCAGATCAAGCTTGGGCATTTATGAAAAATGATTTTGTTTCAGAAGAAGCACAAGATTTTAATACAATGACAATTATATTAAAAGGCCCTATTGGAAAAACATTATTAATTAAACCAAACGATAATAACTCTTTAGAACAAAACATTACCTTTACAGGCGAGGAACAAACAATTATCATTACATCAGTTGATGAATTTACAAAAATTTTAATGTTTGCTGAACCTAATATTGGTCTTGTTAAAGGGTCATTTGAAATTATTAGTGCAAGATTAACATATATTCAACCAGCACCAATTGATCCTTGGGTAGATGTTGTTTTAGGAGATAATTGGGAAGATGTAGATGGCGGAATCTATACTTTCACAGATGTAGAAGGATCCATTTTAGTAGAATATGATAGAACTTCAATTCAAACTTGGGCTTCGATTAATTATGTCTTTGAAGATAATTTATCAAGACATGATACAATTGTAATCGTTGTAAATGGTACTGCTGGAGCTCAATTAGTTATTAAACCAAATAATAACGGAGCGTATGAACAAACCATTACTTTTACAGGGGAAGATCAAACGTTTACCTTTACACTTACAGATACTCCAATTAATATTTTGATATTTGTTGATCCAATAATTGGAAGTTTAACTGGAAGTTTTGAAATCGTTAGTTGTACGGTAACTTCAACCATGGATACACTTAATTTCATTGATGGTTGGGCTGAAAATGATGTAGATACTTATACATTCACTCCACAATTAGATGATTCACTTCTTGTAAATTATACAAAAATTGCTGGTCAAGAATGGGCATTTATGAAGTATTTGTTTGATGAAGATTTAGCTTTAGGAATGAACACAATGACTTTAGTAGTTCAAGGAACTGTGGACAAATCCATTCTGTTAAAACCAAACGATAACAGCGTAAATGAACAAACTGTTACTTTTACAGGTGCAGAACAAACCGTTGTTATTTCACTTGATTCTTTCACTTCAATGGTTATGTTTGGAGAAGCGGGAATCACTGATGTTACAGGATCATTTGTAATAATTAGTGCAGTGCTTTCTTATACAAACCCAGAATAGGATAAAAAAGATTTTAGTTAGATTCTAAATTTAAAACCAGCTATATTAGGAAGATTGTTTCCGAAGATAGCTGGTTTTTTTGTTTTAGGATGCATAAGTATGGATAAAGGCGATAAAAACATATGAAAAAGATATCAATCTTTTTGTTTTTTTAAATTGTAATTTCTTACGAGATGAAGTACAATAAATCTGTTTCTTTCTTGGGGGTGCGTAATTTGATTTTTGGAAAACACGTCAATAAATTTTATCTAAAATACGGGTTTTTCTTTTTAATCGGTGTTGCAGCATTAGTTGCAGTAGATTTCTATCAATTGCTTATTCCAGATATTACTGGAAGCATCATAGAAGGCCTCGAATATGAGACGTTAACTTCAGAAGTATTAAAAGCATTTATGATGGATTTGATTAAAATCGCTCTAATTATAGTAGGAGGAAGATTCTTGTGGAGAATCTTCATTTTTGGTACATCTAGAAGAGTAGATTATGAACTAAGAAATATGATGTTTTCTCATGCAGAAAAATTAAGTCAACGCTATTATCAAGAAAAAAAATCCGGAGGATTAATGGCTCTTTTTACAAACGATCTAAATGCGGTTCGTATGGCCTTTGGTCCAGGACTAATGATGTTTTTTGATGTGTTTGCTTTAGGTGGAATGGCATTTTATAAAATGTATGCTTTAGATAAGACAATAACGTTTTTCGCTCTGATTCCTTTAACCCTAATAGCGATTATGGCTACGTTTATTTCTAGAATTACAGGAAAAAAATTCAAAGCGAAACAAAAAGCGTTTGAAAACATGAGCGACTTTACCCAAGAAAATTTTTATGGGATAAGCGTAATAAAAGCATTTGTGAACGAAGTAAAAGAAATGAGAGCTTTTGGAAAAATCAATAAAGATAATCAAGATAAAAACGTTTCATTTGTAAAGGCATCCACTTTAATGAGTGTATCAATTGAAATGTTTATAACCTTAATACGGATTATGATGATAGGAATTGGTGGATATCTAGTTTACCGGACTGTTGCTTTAGATATTACAGACCCATTAAAATTTTCCATTGGAGATTTAACGAGGTATGTTGCTTATTTTGGAATGCTTATTTGGCCAATGATGGCAGTAGGAAGATTAATCAATATGCGTTCTCAAGCCAATGCTAGTCTTCAAAGAATTAGCGGATTTTTAAATGAACCTATTGAAATTGTTGATGACGAATCTTGTGTTGAAATTGATCACATTGAAGGAAAAATTACATTCAATAATTTAACCTTTTCATATCCTGGAACAAGAGAAAAAGTACTAAAAAATATCAATTTTGTAATTGAAAAAGGACAAATGGTTGGAATTATAGGTAGAACTGGTTCTGGAAAAACCACGATTGTCGATTTGCTTTTACGACTTTTTAATTTAAAGACAAACGAAATTCTGATTGATGATTATGATATTATGAAATTGCCAATTAAACAATTAAGAGATTCCATTGGATATGTTCCTCAAGATAACTTTATTTTTTCTGATATCATAAAAAACAATATTTCGTTTTCTACCGATTTTGCTGATTCAGAATTAATTGAACAAATGGCAAAATACAGTGATGTTCATGAAAATATTATAGACTTTCCTAACCAATATGATACCATGGTTGGAGAAAGAGGAGTCACATTATCTGGCGGGCAAAAACAACGTATTTCGATTGCGAGAGCCTTGCTTAAAAATCCACAGATTTTAATTATGGATGATTCTTTTAGCGCGGTAGATACAAAAACAGAAGAGGAAATCATACAAAATCTTACAAAGCTTAGAAAAGGAAAAACATCCATCATTATTGCTCATAGAATTTCAACCATCAAAAATGCAGATAAAATCATTTTGATTGATGAAGGTGAAATTCTCGCAATTGGATCTCATGATGAATTACTAAATTCATCAAAACTGTATGCTGAAATGGTACTTCATCAACAATTAGAAGCTGAAATTGCGGGGGTGGAGTAAATGGCGCGTTCCTTTTTAGATATTGACACATTAACAAACCGTCAAATGAACGATTGGACGATTATCAAGCGATTATTATTTTATGTTAAACCATTCCTAAAACAATTATTTATTGCAACGATACTCGTCATTATAGTTGTTGCTTTGGATTTAGTTGGGCCATTATTTTTATCTGAAGTATTAGATGCTTTAGGAGAAGACCAAATTCAATTTTCTAAAATTATTTTAATAGTTGTTATATATTTAATCGTTTTGATTGTTGCGGCATTTGTATCTTATAAACAAACGATTTTATTACAAACGACTGGACAAAAAATCATTTATAATATTAGAGAAGATGTGTTTAATCATATAGAATCTTTATCAATTTCTCAATTTAATAATGTGCCAATCGGAAAACTTGTTACAAGAGTCACCTCTGATACAGATACATTAAACATGTTATACACCGACGTTATAATTAATCTATTTCGAAATATAATATCAATTGTAGGAGTGTTCGTAATTATGTTTGTTATGGACGCTAAACTGACACTCTATATCTTAATTGTTGTACCATTTATCGTTGTCGCATCTTTTGTTTTTCGTAAATATTCAAGGCAAGCTTATCGAAAAGTTCGAGCAAATGTTTCAATGATTAATGCTTTTTTATCCGAACATCTTTCTGGAATGAAACTCATTCAAATTTTTAATCGAGAAGAAAAAAAATATCAAGAATTTAAACAAAAAAATAAAACATTAAATCGAAGTTATTTAAGACAAACATTTACATTTAGTTTGTATAGACCTTTTATGTACATGTTATATGTCGTCGCCTTAATAATTGTTTTATGGTTTGGATCTTTACAAACCATAGCCGGAGTAATCACATTTGGAATGTTATTTGCGTTTACACAGTACATTTCAAAGTTTTTTAATCCAATTCAAGACTTGGCCGAAAAATTTGATGTCCTACAAGCCGCTTTTACCTCAGGAGAGCGCATTTTTGAGATTTTAGATACTCTTCCTACGGTAAGAGATAAGAGTTCAACTAAAGAGATTGTAGAGCTTAGAGGAAAGATTGAATTTAAGAACGTATGGTTTGCATACAACGAAGGAGATTGGATTTTAAAAGATGTATCTTTTGTCGTCAATCCAAAAGAAACACTTGCCTTAGTTGGAGCTACTGGATCAGGCAAAACAACTATTATTAGTTTGATTGTAAGAAATTATGATATTCAGCAAGGTCAAATTTTAATTGATGATATTGACATTCGAGAAATAAAACTAGGTACTTTAAGATCAAAAATTGGCCAAATGTTACAAGATGTTTTCTTGTTTTCTGGTACCATTGAATCTAATATTCGTCTTCGAGATGAAACCATTACAGATTCAGAAATTCTTTCAGCGTGTAAATATGTAAATGCTGAAAAATTTATTGACCGGTTACCAAACAAGTACGATGAATTAGTTAGAGAAAGAGGCAATAATTTTTCATCAGGACAAAGACAGTTGCTTTCGTTTGCACGAACGATTGTACACAAACCTTCCGTAATGATTTTGGATGAAGCAACTGCGAACATTGATACCGAAACCGAAGAACTAATTCAAGAATCTTTAAAAAAGATGATGAATATTGGCACTATGTTAATTGTTGCTCATAGATTATCCACTATTCAACATGTCGATAAAATATTAGTTATGCAAAAAGGCAAAATTATCGAAGAAGGAAGTCATCAAGAATTATTGAAGCAAAAAGGACACTATTATAATTTATACCGATTACAATATGATTCTTTGGTTGAAGGAAATCAACCAATTGTTTTCTAGAACCGCTCATTTGAAACGAACAAGAAACGTCTTCTAACAGACGTTTTTTCTTTCTTTACTTGTTATATTAAAAAAGAAAGATTTATGGTAAAATAGAGTAAGAAAATGTATGATGGAGGAGATTATGAAACGGATCTTTTTGGTAGTAGCATTGATAATTGTTGCATTGTTTCTATATACAATTACAATATTACAATACATTTATATCACTTCAATCAATAGCGTTTTACCTAATCGAATCATTTTATACGTTGTCGTTGGCTTTTTTGGAGTTTTTGCGCTTTTTCTAGCAATTAAAATTATCTTAAAGCAAACGTATGCTTACAATAAAAGCTATTGGATTATTATTATCTTGTTGAATCCAATCTTAGGAATAGTGCTTTACTTTATTTTTGCAAGGGATTTTGTAACAAAAAAATTCTTCAAGACAAGACCGTTAATTTCTTCAAAAGCCTTTTTAGGATTAGAAGAACTGACAAATCCGACTTATGAAAAAAGCCCCTATGGAGACATTTTCCGATTTGTTCATGAGACGACAGGAAGATCAGTATATGAAGACGACACCTTTGTTGAAATATTAAACAATGGAGATGTTTTTTTCCCAAGATTGATTGAAGAGTTAAATAAAGCAAAAGATTATATTTTCATGGAATTTTATATCATAAAAACAGATTGTATTGGAAGACGTGTATTAGATGTTTTAAAAGAAAAAGCACTTCAAGGTATAAAGGTTCATTTAATATATGACCATTTTGGTAGTAACAAACATCTTGATTTTAAGTATATGAAATCTTTAAAAGTAGCCGGGGTTCATATAGGGATTTTTGATCCTCAAAGCATATCGCTGTTTAATAGTAATGTTAATTTTAGAAATCATAGAAAAGCTATTGTGATTGATGGTTATGTTGGATTCTTGGGTGGAATCAATTTAGGAGATGAATACAACCACCAATCTTTAAAATTTGGATTTTGGCGCGATACTCATATTTTAATGATGGGTAATGGAGTTACTAGTATACAAAATGTTTTTATCAAAGATTGGTATTATATAACAGGAAACGTCATTGATAGACCCATGGATAAAACAAACGAACATTTCCCAGGATTGTTTTCTGTTGTGGAATCTGGACCGGATTTTGAAAATGGATTGATTAGAGATATTTATTTGAAAATGATATTTTCAGCAAAAAAATCCATAAAAATAGTAACGCCTTACTTGATTATCGAGCCAGAATTAATGGCCGCAATTAAAATAGCTAAGAAAAGCGGAGTTGAAATCTCATTGCTATTACCAGGAAAACATGATTTTTTTGTTGTTGGATTTGCTACTGAATCTTATTACGAACAACTCTTAACTATGGGAGTAAAAATATATGAATACATCGATTGTTTTGTTCATTCCAAAATACTAATTATCGATGATGAACTAGCCTCAGTAGGATCGGTTAATTTTGATCCAAGAAGTTTTCATCTCAATTTTGAAGTAACCGGAATTTTTGCAAATAATGCAGTAAAAGTATTGGTAAATAGTTTTAGTGAAGATATTAGCAAATCAAATCAAATAGATTTAGAAGTTTGGAACAAAAGAGGACTTATAAAAAGAATCATTGAAGGATTATTTAATTTATTCAGTCCAATTTTTTAGGACATTTAAAGGAGCATTGTTATGACTACACCAGAAATATTAGGATTAATCAGCGTAATCTTTGGAGCAGTTTCCGTGGGATTACTGTTTATCATTTTTTTAAGAAAACACAAAGAATCGCCAATGAATTCAAATTTAGATGCATTAGAAAATTCGCTTACCAAGCAGGTCGATGAATTAAAAATGACGATTACAAAATCGCTTTTTGAATCGATGTTTGAATTTAACAAACAAGTCAATCATCAACTACTAGATACTTCACAAAAATCATCAGATAATATCACTGAATTTCGATTAAATGTCAATAAAGAATTGGTTGGATTTCAAGAGAAAATTAATGAAAAATTGACCGTTGATTTTAAATCCTTAACAGATACCATTGATCAAAAAATGTATAAAATCAATGAAAAAGTAGAGGAAAGACTTACCAAAGGATTTAGCGATACCAATCAAACGTTTTTACAAATTGCTGAAAGAGTAAAAGTTATTGATGACGCACAAAAGAAAATTGAAAGTTTATCAAATGAAATGATAGGACTTCAAAACATTTTGTCAAACAATCAAGCAAGAGGATCATTTGGAGAATATCAATTAAATCAATTGCTTTACAGCGTGTTTGCAGATAATGATAAATTATATCAAACTCAATATACGATAAAGGAACAACGAGGAAAACAAGAATCCGTCAGAGCAGATGCGGTTGTATTTATGCCACAACCAAATAAAATGATAGCAATTGATTCAAAATTTCCGTTTTCATCCTATTCCAAACTTTTTGATAACAAAGAATTATCCAAAGAAGATGAATTAAAATTAATTCAAAACTTCGGAGCTGAAGTAAAAAAACATATCACTGATATTTCTTCTAAATACATTATATCTGGAGTTACAGCTGATTACGCACTTATGTTTGTTGCAAGTGATGGAATATTAGCTTTGCTTCATTCTAAACTTACTAATGTAATTGAATATGCAAGAAACAAATATATAACCATTGTTTCACCAACAACATTGATACCTTTGCTTTCTTCTTATAAAGCTGTTTATATTGATCACGAAAGAAGCAAATATGCAAATGAAATTAATCTTCAATTGTTGATGTTAAATAAAGAGTTTAAACAATTTGGAAGTGAGTGGAACAAACTCAATAGCAACATTCAAAACTTAACGAAACAAAGTGATAGTGTAAATATAAGAGTGGAAAAAATAAATTCTAAGTTCAGTCAAATCAAGAATGTAGACTTTTTAGATGAGGAAAACCCCCAAAAAATGATATCTAATTCTACCGATGAAGAGGAGAATTTATAGTTTTTTGGCGATATTCTACCTACATTCATTATTCAAATAAATTTGACTTGCAATTTATAGGATATCGCGGTATAATACCTTTAGCATCAAAATTAATTTAAGGAGAAACAAATGAACGGAACAGTAAAATGGTTTAACGCAGAAAAAGGTTATGGATTTATCACTGATGAAAATGGGAAAGATATTTTCGCACATTATTCAGCAATCCAAGGCGATGGTTACAAAGCTTTAGAAAACGGTCAAGCAGTACAATTTGACGTAGTTGATGGAGCTAGAGGCCCTCAAGCTGCAAATATAGTAAAACAATAGTCGAACTATAAACAACTTGTAAGTTAAACAAAAAAAGAAAAAGCATCTTTTAAAAGGTGCTTTTTTTCATAGTATTTATATTTTTTTATGCACAAAGAGAAAAACGATATAATTGCTTCAGTTCTGTTTTAGAATGAAAACTCAATTTTGCTTGATAAAAACAGCAATTTTGCTATAATTATAGTCATAGGAAAGGAAGTGCAATCCTTGAAAATATTCAATACATACACTAATTCATTAGAAGAGTTTATTCCGCATCACTTAAATCATGTTTCTATTTATGTTTGCGGTCCAACGGTATATAACTACATTCACATTGGCAATGCAAGGCCTGTGGTTTTTTTCGATGTGGTCAGACGCTATTTTGAATCGAAAGGATACTTTGTAAAATTCGTTTCTAATTTTACAGATGTTGATGATAATATCATTGAAAAAGCGCAAGCAGAAAATGTCTCAGAACTTGAAATCAGCAATCGATATATAAAGGCATTTCTAAATGATGTAGAATCACTAGGATCTAAAACGGATTATATAAAACCAAAAGTCACGGAGTACATGGATGAAATTATCTCATATATTAATGATTTAATTTTAACAGGATTTGCCTATGAAGTCGAAGGGGATGTCTATTTTAGAGTTTCAAAAATTAGTGAGTATGGAAAGCTTAGCAATCGAAAACTAGACGATTTGATTAGCGGGGCAAGAATAGAGATTAATCCTTTAAAAGAAAATCCTTTAGATTTTAACTTATGGAAAAAAACAAGCAAAGGAATAAATTGGGATTCTCCATTTTCACAAGGAAGACCTGGTTGGCATACGGAATGCGTTGCCATGATTGAAGATCTTTTTGGTGAAGAAATTGATATTCATGGTGGAGGGTCAGATTTGATTTTCCCTCATCACGAAAATGAGATTGCTCATTCATTTGCTAAACACAATCATAATGTTGCTAAGTACTGGATGCATAATGGAAGATTAAATTTAGAAACCGAAAAGATGAGTAAAAGTTTAGGAAATGTTATTTTCGTAAAAGATCTAACAGTAAATAAAATGGCATTTCGTCTCTTCATATTATCTACACATTACAGAGCCCCTTTAAATTTTAATTATGACAATTTATTATCGGTTGAAAAAGAATGGATTAAACTGGAAAACACTGTAAAATCGCTGTTTCGCAAAATTGAACTTCATTCTGATGATAAGCCTTTGACAAATGTCTCATCAGAAGAAATTAACAAGTTTCTTCAAGACTTCGACGAAGCAATGGAACTTGATTTTAACACACCAAATGCCATTACTGCTCTACAAGCGTTGATTAAATATTGCAACATTTTGTTGCGAGAAAAAGCAAACATTACTCTGTTAAAAAGCGCGCTAAGTGCATGCCAATTCATGTTAAACATTTTAGGTCTTTCTGTGGAACTTACTTTGTTATGTGAAGAAGACAAACAATTGCTTTCAAGATGGAAAGAAGCGAGAAAAATGAAAGATTTTGCATTGGCTGACAAATTAAGAGAAGAACTTACTCTAAGGAATTTAATATGATTTTACAAAACGGACTTACGCTAGCTTATATTGGTGACGCTTATTTTGAACTTAAAATTCGAAGATATTTATTGGATAAAGGAATTACAAAAGTGAATGAATTACATCAAGAAGCTATCAAGTTTACTCAAGCATCAGGACAAGCCAAAGCTATATTTTCTCTTTTAGATGATTTCTTAAATCCGGAAGAAATAGCTGTCTACAAAAGAGGAAGAAACATGTCCTCGACACATAAACCAAAAAATGCTGATTTAACAACTTATCGTCATGCTACTGGTTTTGAAGCAATGCTTGGATATCTTTACTTACAAGATGAATGGGATCGACTTGAAGAAATTATGAAAAGAAGTATAGAAATTATTGAAGAACTCTAATGATAAAATATGAGTTCTTTTGTCTCTAATTTGGATATTTTTTCAAGTTAGATATCAGATCAAATATGATATAATTAAAGTGGTGATAAAATGAGTGTATATATATATGGAAAGAACCCAGCTAAAGAAATCTTAGAAACTGATAAATTAATAATCAAAGCCTATTTTATGGATGACACAAAATCAGATTTATTTCTTGAAGTAAAACGAAAACAAATTCCGTTTGAAACTTTAAGTAAAAAGGAATTTGAAAAACGATTTTCTGGAAATACTCAAGGCATTGTTTTAGAAGTTGAAGATTATAAAACAGTTTCTCTTGAAGAGGTAATGAAAGATCTTGATTTGTCTTTGAATCCTTTTTTTATCATGCTTGACGGAATCGAAGATCCACATAATTTTGGAGCTATTATTCGTAGCGCAGAAGCGGGAGGGTGTTCTGGAATTATCATTCCGAAAAATCGAAGTGTTAAAATTACTGGAACAGTTGCTAAGGTATCCTCTGGTGCTATAGAATACATTAAAATTATTGAAGTTGTAAATTTAAATCAGACCATTGAGAAACTTAAAAAAAAATCTTTCTGGATTATTGGAACTGATGTGAATTCAGAAAAAAGTTACCAAGACATCTTCGTTGATAGGCCACTATGTTTGGTTATTGGAAGTGAAGGAAAAGGATTAAGTAAATTAGTCAAAGAACATGTCGATTTTAATGTTAAAATACCAATGATAGGAAAGATTAATTCGCTTAATGCATCAGTTTCTGCAGGCATTCTTATCTTTGATATTTTAAGAAGAAAAACGGAATAGCTTATGAATTTTCGCAATTATAATGATTATGAAATCATCAATTTAATTAAACAAGGTCATGAAGAAGCACTTAATTTGATGGTTGAAAAGTATAAGTTATTTATTGCGAAAAAGATTGGAAAATTCAACCTAGCTATTGAATACGATGATTGTTTTCAAGAAGGACTCATTATTTTGTACAAATCCGTTATTCAATTCGATGAAAGTTATAATAAATCCTTCACTCGGTATTTTGAGCATAATTTAGAAAATCGTTTCATATCAATTTTGCGTTCAAGAAATAGATATGGCAAATTTATTTATGAAAAATTACCTGTTCTTTTTGATTATGAAGTAAACGAAATTGAAAAAACCTATTTTTGTAAACAAGAAATGGAAGAAGTCTTTGAATCGTTTTCTACGTTTGAAAAATCGGTTTTTGAAAATAAGTTTTTAAAACACTTATCGACAATTGAAACAGCAAATTCTATGAATTGTGAAGTAAAAAAAGTCTATAATGCTATTGACAGGATAAGACAGAAGTTAAAAATGCATTTAGAGTAATGATTTTCTTGACATTTCAACGAATTTTTGATACATTTAATAAAGCAAGTGAGTTGATAAAATGAAAAATAAAGCTATCTTGATATGTCAAGAATGTTTATCTAGAAATTATGAAATAAAAAAAGACAATAATCATATTGTAAGATTTGAAGTAATGAAATATTGTAATAAGTGCAAAAAGCACACGCTACATAAAGAAAGCAAGTAGGAGGATATTATGGCTGATATCAAGAAAGAAAAGAAAGTCAAATTAGCAAAACCCAAAAAAGTAATCACTGAAGAAAAACAATCCCGTGTGATGGAGATTCTTAAAAAAGAATATGCCTTCGAAAACTGGCTTTTAGCCATTTTATCACCAGTACTTGTTTTATATGGTATTTATATTGTAATGGGCACATTTGGAAGCGTCGATCTAACCGCTATATTGGGAACTTCAGGAATAGGATTTGTCGATTTTTTCTTTGAAACAGATTTAAAAAGAATTCTTACAGGAGTCTTCTTAATTCTAATAGGCACATTAGTTATTGTTTATTTGGTCATTCCAATTTTAAAACCAAGTATTCAAGAAATGAAAAAAGTAAGCTGGGCTTCAGGAAAAATACTTGCAAGAAATACAACTCGAGTTTTTGGATTTTTGGTCTTTTTAATGGTGGTTTTTACGCTATACGGTTTTGTTCTTGACCCACTATTTAAATGGCTATATAGTTTGTAAAGGTCGTAGGCGGTACTGATGGATAACAATAAACGTTTATGGTATATCGTACAAACGTATTCCGGAAAAGAAAATTCGGTTAAGGATAATATTTTAAGACGGATTGAGACCATGGAAATGGAAAACCTTATTTTTCAAGTGATGATTCCAGAAGAGTTAAAAACTGAAAAAAAAGCAGATGGATCTTTAAAAGAAAAAATGGTTAAAATGTTTCCAGGATATGTATTTCTTGAAATGATTGTGACAGATGATTCATGGTTTGTCATCCGAAACACTCCTGGTGTAACTGGATTTCTTGGTAGTAGCGGAGGCGGAACGAAACCAATCCCTTTGTTGCCAGATGAAATTAATCCAATCTTGAAACAATGCGGATTGTTATCCGTTCAAAAATTAAATGCAAAACCTGGTCAAAAAGTTAAACTTGCCGCAGGGCCTTTCGCAGGTCAAGTAGGAATCATTGAAAGCATTGATGACGAAAAAGGTCAAGTGATGGTTCTAGTTGATATGTTTGGAAGAAAAACACCTATTGAATTAGATTTTGCAGAAATTGAAGTTATTTAAAAGTCGAAGAAATTCGACTTTTTTCTTTATTTAATAGGAAATTGTATTTTAAAAACAGATAAGAGTCAAAAGCAAAAAAGCCTACAGGAAGTAGGCTTAAGAAGATGAAGTTAAGAAATTACTTTATGTGTTTTTTCTTATTATAAACATCCAAAGGAACAACCTT
>JAHIRM010000036.1 GCA_018818595.1 Bacillota bacterium | reverse complement strand
GATGGAACCATCTATATCGATAACAAGTTAATTGATGGTACGTTAGAATTACTTGAATATATTAAAAGCATTCATGGAGTCAGTATCTTTATTACAAACAACTCCTCTAAATCCGTTCAAGACTACATTAAAAAGTTAATGAAACTAGGAATTAAAGCAACTGAAAAAGATTTCTTTACTTCTTCAATGGCCACATCTTTGTATTTAAAAGAAATGTATCCTTTTAAGAAAATATATGTAATGGGAACAACTTCTCTTGTGTTAGAACTTAAAAGAGAAGGACTAGATATCACAGTTTCTAAAACAGACAAAATTGATGTGGTATTAATTGGATTTGATACCGAATTAACCATGCAAAAACTTTCGGATGTA
Source organism: Bacillota bacterium (assembly GCA_018818595.1). Taxonomy (NCBI): domain Bacteria; kingdom Bacillati; phylum Bacillota; species Bacillota bacterium. The sequence continues at coordinate 137,123 of JAHIRM010000036.1, read as the reverse complement.
TGCGAAGTGTTACTACAAGATGTAGCTTACCTTGGAACCAATCCTGATTTAGTTTGTCCTGTGGCGTTTGGATACGTCCCTGATTGTGGATCTTTTGCCCAAATCATTAAAAATGCAACTAAAAAAACACCATTTTTCATTGGCAAACCAAATCCAATGATGATTGATTATGCGATAAAACAATCCTTATTCTCTAAAGAAGAAACCGTTCTAATCGGAGATCGTTTGTATACAGACATTGCAAGTGGTAAAAATGCAAATGTTACTACGATTTGTGTCTTATCTGGTGAAGCCACTCTTAAGGATATAAAGGAAAGCATTGTAAAACCCGATTTTGTGTATCAAAGTGTAAAAGAAATTCTTACTTCTTTAAAAGAATAGAAGGTGACTCTTTGAATAAACCAGAACGCTGCAAAGCAGTAATTGATCTTAATCAACTAAAACAAAATTACAATCTCATTCAAAATCATATTGGAAAAGATGTTCTTTTATCAAGTGTCGTAAAAGCAAACGCCTATGGACATGGATCAAAAGAAGTTTCTCTTTACTTAGAATCAATCGGTTGTACGTTTTTCTCGGTTGCGTGTCTTGAAGAAGCCATTGAATTAAGAGAAGCAGGCCTTCAAAGCGATATCTTAATTTTTGGAAAAACCGACCCTGAAAATGCCTTGATTTTAAATGCGTATTCTCTCATTCAAACTGTGTCAACTTATGCGTATGCATCATCTTTAAATAAAGTAGGAAAACCCATCCGAATTCATATAAAAATTGATACAGGTATGTCTCGATTTGGAATGTATTGTCATGAAGAAGAAGATTTTAAAAAAGCGATAGATGAAATCAAACAAATTTCACAATTACCTCATTTGTCTCTTCATGGAATCTATACTCATTTTGCAGAAGCTGAGAAGGAAGATTCAACGTTTACAAAAAAACAATTCAATCAATTTATGAAGTTGTTAGATCTTCTAAAAAAAGAAAAAATTGAAGTTGGAATAAGACATTGTGCTAATTCTAGTGCCACCCTTCAATATCCTTTTATGCATTTAGATATGGTTCGAATTGGGATTGCTCTTTATGGATATCCACCCGTAAAAACGACACTTAATCTAGAACCAGTTATGGAACTTTTAGCAGAAGTGGTACAACTGAAAAATATCAAACCTCACGACACGGTAAGTTATGGAAGAAAATTTACATCTCTTGAAAATAAAACAATTGCAACCCTTGCCATCGGGTACGCCGATGGCTACTTAAGAGGATTATCAAACAAAGATTATTTTCTATTTGAAGGGAAAACACTTCTGCAAATTGGCACCATTTGTATGGATGCTTGCATGTGTGATGTTACAGATGCTACAAAAATAAAGGTGAAAGATTACGTGATTGTTTTTGGAAAAGAAAAACCAGCAAGCGTGCTTGCAAAAACATTACAAACGATTGATTATGAAATTTTAACAAGCATTAGTCAAAGAGTGAAAAGAATCTATCAGTAAAGAAACTTTAGGAAAATTTTATGCAATCAATGATTTTTAGTCTATCACATTCACACAAAAAAAACTAAAATTAATCCTTGAGAAAAAAGCGCTTTCATTGTATAATAGATTCGGTTGAAAGTGCTTTTCTTCTTTTAATTAAAAGAAAGGAAAAAATAACCCTAAAAACTAGCAAAATCTCAATGTTTATGCTTTTTTTTACGAAAAGGATAAGCGGTTGTTAAAAACAACCGATTAAATATAACTTAAGTGAGGCGACAAAATTGTTTAAAAGTGAGTATCTAAATGATTTATTCAAAAGCATCTCAGAAAGAAATGAGTCACAACCAGAGTATTTACAAGCAATCGAAGAGTTTTTTGAATCCATGGATTTTCTTGTGTTAGAAGACCCAAACATCGAAAAAAATGCAATTATGGAACGGTTAATTGAACCTGAACGCACCATTAAATTTCGTGTGACTTGGATTGACGACTTAGGTAAAATCAATGTAAATCGCGGGTACAGAATTCAATTTAATTCGGCCATTGGACCTTACAAAGGCGGATTAAGATTCCATCCTTCCGTAAATGAATCCATTTTAAAGTTCTTAGGATTTGAACAAACCTTTAAGAACGCATTAACTGGACTTCCTATGGGTGGAGCAAAAGGTGGATCTGATTTTGATCCAAGAGGAAAAAGTGATGGAGAAATCATGCGTTTCTCACAAAACTTTATGTTAGAATTATATCGTCATATTGGCCCTGACACAGACGTTCCTGCAGGAGATATTGGTGTAGGAAACAAAGAAATCGGTTATATGTATGGAATGTATACAAAAATTAGAAACGAAGTAACTGGAACTTTAACTGGCAAAGGATTAAGCTATGGTGGATCTTTGGTTCGTAAAGAAGCTACAGGATATGGACTTTGCTACTTTGTTCTTGAAATGTTAAAAGTTTATCGTAACGATGATTTTAGAGATAAAAAAGTTATCATCTCTGGATCTGGAAAAGTTGGACTACATGCGGCTTTAAAAGCAAGAGAACTTGGTGCTAAAGTTGTGGCAATGTCCGATGTAAAAGGATTTGTTTATGATGAAAACGGCCTTGATTTAAATATCGTTGAAATGTTAACAGAAAAATCCCCAGAATTTTCAGATAAATATTCAGAATTTAGACCAAACGCTAGTTTCGATTCCAATCCATCTAATATTTGGAATACTCCATGCGATATCGCCCTTCCTTGTGCTACTCAAAATGAATTACAACTTGAAGGCGCAAAAGCTTTAGTCGCAAACGGATGTTTCTTAATTGCTGAAGGCGCAAATATGCCAACAACTCTAGATGCTACTAAATACATCCAAAAACATGACGTATTGTTTGCACCTGGAAAAGCTGCAAATGCTGGTGGAGTTGCTGTATCTGGACTTGAAATGAGTCAAAATGCTATGCATTATCCTTGGACTTATGCAGAAGTAGATGAAAAATTAGAAGTCATCATGGCTGATATTTTCAAAAAAGCATACAGTGCTGCACGTCGTTTTACCGACCCAAGAAATTTAGTTGTAGGAGCGAATATTGCCGGGTTTACGAGAGTTTATCAAGCAATGGTCGATCAAGGCATATTGTAATATGGCATATGTAAAAACCCCCAAAATACTTCTTCCTAAAGCAGGAATCGATCTAACAAAATGGGCCGTTATTGCATGTGATCAATTCACGAGTGAACCTGAGTACTGGAATACATTAAAACAATTTGTGGATGGCGTGCCATCCACTTATCACCTTATACTGCCAGAAGTCTTTTTACAAAAAGATGCCTATATTCAAATCAATCAAGTCAATCACAATATGGAAAAGTATTTGACTCATCATTTATTTGATGAAGAAGAATGCATGATCTTAGTGGAACGCAAAACGCCTTTTACTAGTCGAAGACTTGGACTTGTTTTAATGATTGATTTAGATGAATACGTTTACGAAGAAGGCAAAGTTTCCAAAATTGTTGCTTCTGAAAAAACGGTTAAAGAAAGAATTCCGCCTCGTGTAAAAATTAGAGAAAATGCACCGATTGAATCTCCACACGTTCTAGTATTAATCGATGACTTAGAAGATAGAATTATCGAAGAACTTTATCTTTCGAAAGAACATTATCCAATCGTCTACGATTTTGAATTAAATATGAGTGGTGGGCATTTAAAAGGCTATAAAATTAAAGACACGGATTCAATTATATCAAAATTAGAAACCAACTTAGATGAAATCAAAATGATAGTAGGCGACGGGAATCATTCCTTAGCGAGTGCAAAAGTTTGTTGGGAAACGATTAAAAGTACATTAACAGAAGAAGAAAAAATTCTTCACCCTCAAAGATTTGCTTTAGTTGAAGTCATTAGTTTATACGATGATGGTCTGACTTTTGAACCCATTCACAGGGTGCTTTTTCACCCTGATGCTGATTTTATTCCAAAACTTACCAATGCGCTAGATGGAGAAGAATCTCTTTCCATTATTGAAAAGAACAAAACGCATTATGTTAAAGTACCAGACAATCCTTTTACGACTATAAAACTTATTCAAGATTTTTTAGATGAGTATTTAGAACAACACCCTGAAACAAAGATTGATTTTGTTCACGGACTTGATAGCCTTAAAACAGTAGTAAAAGAAAACCCAGGAAGCATTGGTATCACCTTCCCTCCACTTAAAAGGGATGAATTGTTTCCTTATGTTAAATTACATGGTGTTCTTCCAAGAAAATCTTTTTCACTTGGAGAAGCCAGAGAAAAAAGATACTACATGGAATGTCGAAAGATTCAAAAAGGAGAGTAATACAAATGAAACGAATTTATAATTTTTCTGCTGGGCCTGCGGTATTACCAGAGCCTGTGTTACAACAAGCAGCTGATGAAATGTTATGTTACCAAGATACAGGTATGTCTGTTATGGAAATGAGTCATAGATCTAAAGCTTTTGAAGCCATTTTAGACACGGCCATTTTAGATTTAAAGAAATTAATGAATGTTCCAGACAACTACAAAATACTATTTTTACAAGGTGGAGGTCATACCCAATTTTCAATGGTTCCCATGAACCTTTTAAAAAAGGGAAAAGCAGATTACATCGTAACTGGTGAATGGGCTAAAAAAGCCTTTGCTGAAGCGAAAAAATATGGAGAAATCACAAAAATTGCTTCAAGCGAAGACAAAACATTCTCTTATATTCCAAATTTAGATCACTTACCTATTTCAGAAGATGCAGATTACGTTTATATCTGTGAGAACAATACCATTTATGGAACCAAATTTAATACATTACCAGATACCTTAGGAAAAGTATTGGTTTCAGATATGTCTTCTTGTATTTTATCAGAACCAGTTGATGTCTCAAAATACGGATTAATCTTTGCAGGAGCTCAAAAAAATATTGGTCCTGCTGGAACCGTCATCGTCATCATTCGTGAAGATTTAATTACAGAAGCAGTCTTTCCAAATACACCAACCATGTTACAATACAAAATTCATGCGGATAAAAATTCGATGTACAATACTCCTCCAACTTATGGCATCTATATTTGTGGACTTGTCTTCAAATGGCTATTAAATCTTGGTGGACTAGATGCGATGAAAAAGATTAACCAAGAAAAAGCAGGATTGTTATATGACTTCTTAGATCAAAGCCATTTATTTAAAGGAACTGTTGCCAAAGAAGATCGTTCGTTAATGAATGTAACGTTTGTAACTGGAAACACCGAAATAGATAGTTTGTTTGTAAAAGAAGCAGAACTTGCAGGATTTGAAAACTTAAAAGGACACCGCTCAGTAGGTGGCATGAGAGCATCGATTTATAATGCTATGCCTCTTGAAGGCGTGAAAGCTTTAATTTCCTTCATGAAAAAATTTGAAGAGGAACACAAATCATGTTAGTTGCTTGTTTAAATAATATCTCACAAATAGGACTTGATAAATTATCAAAAACTTATCAAGTAACTACAAGCGTAGAAGACGCAAGTCTTTTACTTGTTCGAAGCTTTAACATGTTAGAAATGGATGTTAACCAAAATGTCTTAGCAATTGCTAGAGCCGGAGCTGGAGTGAATAATATTCCTCTAGAAAAAATGGCAAAACAAGGAATCGTTGTATTTAATACACCAGGAGCTAATAGCAATGGCGTAAAAGAACTAGTCATCGCAGGACTCTTACTTGCTTCAAGAGATATTATTTCTGGAGTAAACTGGGTCAAAGCACATAATGACGATGAACTCATTTTAAAATCCATTGAAAAGGCAAAACAAGCATTTGGTGGAACCGAAATTTTAGGAAAAACCATTGGCGTAATTGGACTTGGAGCAGTGGGTGGAAAAGTAGCACAAGCTTGTTTTGATTTAGGAATGAATGTGATTGGATATGATCCTTTCTTAAGCGAAGAAGCAAGAGTTTTATTACCACAAGAAATCAATATTGTATCTACACTAGATGAAGTATATTTTAACTCTGATTTTATCAGTCTTCATTTACCTTTACTCGATTCAACCAAACACATGATTAATAAAAACGTATTTGCGAAAATGAAAAAAGGATTAACCATCTTGAATTTTAGTCGAGATCAATTAGTAGACGATGATCAATTAAAAACAGCGATGGAGCAAGGCATCATCCATAAATATGTAACGGATTTTCCAAACTATAAAACGTCTAATATGGAAAACGTTATTTGCATTCCTCATCTAGGTGCTTCCACAGTCGAATCTGAAGACAATTGTGCAGTGATGGCTGTCTTAGAGTTAAGAAAATTTATCGAAGAGGGAAACATTGAACATTCTGTGAATTTTCCAAATCTAGATGCTGGAGTGAAAACATCAAAGGGTAGAGTACTCTTACTTCATCAAGCAAAAGAACTGATTAATGAATTCATGAGTGTTCTTTCCAAAACGTCTTCTAGTAATGAAGTAATTAATTTAGTTATCAAAACTAAAGGAAACTATGGTGCGACTCTTATCGATTTAAGTCAAGAGATTTCAGAAGAAACCTTAAACGCCTTTATGGGCATTGAAGGTGTAATAAAAGTAAGAATAATCTAAAAAACAAAAAAACAGAGATTTTTCTGTTTTTTTACTTTATTGACACAAAAACTTCACAATTCAAGAATATAATTAATTTATGGGATAAAAATAAACTAACGTTTATTTTTAAAATAAAGGGAGAATGAGTATGAAATCAAAAATAATATTAACAATTTTTGCTTTATTAACAATTGTTGCTGGAATTTTGATTACTCAAGTAAATGTAAATTATGATTTAGCTGAATATTTACCAAGTGATACCAAGTCCAAAATTGGACTTACACTTTTAGAAGAAGAATTTGGAAGTACTTCTTATGCAAGAATTGCATTTGATGAGAATTCCGTTTCGGATGCTTTACTCGTAAAAACACAGATTCAAAACATCGACCATGTTAAAAGAGTGGTTTATTTAGATGATTATTTTAATCCCGTTACCTTTGAGATTATTAAAGGCCAAGTTGGCTTAGAAGAAGCAGCTGTATTAGATTCGACAATGTCTTATCTACTAGGTCTTGGGTTAAGTTATACAGAAGCATTTATGAGTCTTGTGGATGGATTTCCTGAAGCATTAAAAACAGAGTTTTTTAGTACAATCTCTTCATTTTATAATGAAGGAGAATCACTTTTTCTCGTTTCATTTGATACTTCAAATTCATCCTCTGAAACCGAAACGGCTGTAGATGAAATTACTACTTACCTTGACGGCGAAAATTATGATTACTCGATGAGTGGATCAGCAATTTCCACTATATTTTCTAGAAATACCATTTCTTCTGAAGTATTTAAAATTACGATAATTATTATTCCAATTATTTTAATTATTTTATTAATTATGAGTAAATCATTTGTGGATATTTTAATATTTGGGCTTGTTGCTGGAATGGCTATTATTTTAAATCTTGGGACAAACGCAATTCTTCCAAGTATATCCTTTATTACTTCAAGTATGGCTCTTGCTTTGCAGCTTGCCATTTCACTGGATTATATTATTTTTATTTTAAATTCGTATCACCATGAAAAAGAACTGGGCAATGATACTGATACGTCAATTAAAAACGCAATGAAGAAGATTAAAAAACCAGTTATCGCTTCTGCACTAACAACTGGAGTTAGTTTTCTTGCATTAATTTTCATGCGATTTACGATTGGACTTGACATTGGAATTGTCTTTGCAAAAGCGATTTTCTTTAGTTTGATTGTCTCTTTAGTTGTTTTGCCTATTTTAATTAAACTGTTTAGTAAATGGATTGATAAAACAACACACAAAGTGTATTTCATTCGTTTTTCAAAGATTTCTAAATTCATCTACAAAGGCCGTTTTGTCTTTTTGATATTCTTACTATTAGTCATTGGACCTGCCTATTATTTTCAAAGTCATAATGTCTTCATTTATGGAGACTCTGCTCTTTCAAGTTCGGAGGGTTCTACTTATTATGATGATATCAATTATATAGAGTCTACTTTTGGAAAAGAAAATCAAATAGTTATATTAACAAGCATTGACCCTTTAAAAGAAGGAGCGCTTTATCAAGGTTTGTCAAACCTTGACTTCGTAAATAGTGTCGATGCAGGAATCTATTACAAATCGGTTATTACTGACCCTGAGACTTTAAATCTCTATTTACCTAATTTTTACTCTGAAAATTATGCTTTAATTAAAATTAATCTTGATTCCGATGTAGAAACAGCCGAATCGTTTGCTTATTACGAAGAAATTAAGGCGTTAGTCGATTCGGTTTCATTTGAAGAAAGTTATTTGATTGGGTCAACTCCTTTTGCTTATGACATCAAAGAAGTGATTTCATCGGATTATCTCATTGTCTTACTTATCGCTCTTATCTCTATCATGATTATTATATTTATTACTTTTAGAAACTTCATCATGCCTTGGGTGTTACCTTTGGTCATTGAGGCCGCTGTATTCTTTGCGATGGCGATTCCTTATTTCTTTGGCACAAGAATTATCTTTTTAGGATATTTGATTGTATCAACGATTTTACTGGGAGCCACCATTGATTATGCAATTATACTTGGAAAGAGGTACATTGAAGAGCGAGAAATCACTTCGAAAGATAAATCAATTATGTTAGCAATCTCTGAAACAGCGCCTTCCATTATTACTTCCGCTATCATTTTTGCGGTATCTGGACTTACGATTTACTTTATATCGTCCATTGTATCCATTTCGCAAATTGGCTTACTGATTGGAATTGGAGCCATAACATCAATGTTATTTGTTCTAGTCATCTTGCCACAATTACTTTATATTTTTGATAAATGGATCATTAGAAGCAATATTAAAAGATAAATATCCCCCATTTTTTTAAGCAAATATATATACAATAAGTACTATATGTGATATAGTACTTATTGTATTTAAGAGAGGTATATTATGTTGTATTTAAAAATATATGGAATTGCTTTTGCGATATTCTTGTTAGTAGATTTGATTTGGTTAACTTTGATCTCAAAAAATCTATATAATAAGTATTTATCAAGTTTTATGGGAAAAGTAAGGTGGATTCCCGCTCTTCTTTTTTACCTATTATTTATCTTAGGTCTTACGTTCTTTGTTATTGAACCATCTCTAACAAAAGCTTCTTTTAGTTATGCGCTATTTGCAGGTATACTTTTTGGCTTAATAACCTACGCTACTTATGATTTAACCAATTTAGCCACTCTAAAAAACTGGCCCATTCAAATTACGATTATTGATCTAATTTGGGGCATGTTTTTAGGCGGGTTTGTATCAAGTATCACATTCTTTATTTTGAGGTAGGAAAACTATGGAACTATTAACATTAAAAGGCAATGACATCTATCATGCTTTCCTTGCGGGAGCAAGAAAACTCATTAGCCAAAAAAATCATTTAAATCAAATAAACGTTTTTCCCGTTGCGGATGGAGACACCGGGACAAATATGTCTTTTTTAATGCAAACAATTATAAATGAAGCCACACTTTCAGACAATCTTTCAGAAACCTTAGAATCCATCGCTAATGCGGCTCTAAACGGCTCAAGAGGAAATTCTGGTATAATATTCGCAGAATATTTTAACGGTCTCTATGAGCGTTTAAAAGGCAAAGCTCAAATAAAATTGAGCGATTTTAAGGATGCCGTGAAACATGCGATAAAAAAAGCGTATGAAGCGATTATGAATCCAGTTGAAGGGACGATTTTAACTGTTTTACGAAAAGCGTTTGAAATCAATGATTCGCAAGATGATTTTAACTCTTATTTTAAAACGAGCTTACGACAAGCAAAAATTGCTTTAAAAGAAACAACCGAAGAACTAGAAGTATTAAAGAAAAATGGAGTCGTAGATGCAGGAGCAGAAGGATTTACCGCCTTTTTAGAAGGAATTAATTATTACCTTGAAACGGGTAATTCCGAACTTCCAACTAACGCTGAAACCTTTGAAATTTTAAATGATGTTCATGAAATGACAGTAACCGAACGTTTTTGTACGGAAGCGTTACTTATCAATGTCAACCGTTCCTCACAAGACTTAAAAGAAATCTTTAAAGACGATGGTGTTTCTTTAATTATTTCAGGAAGATTTGATAAAATGCGGATTCATATTCATACCAATCATCCAGATGAATTCTTTTTAAAACTTCGTCAATATGGACAAATCTTAGAACAAAAAGTAGACGACATGATTCGCCAACAAGAAGCAGTGTCAAAGGATCATCCAAGAATTGCGATTGTCTGTGATACCATAGCGGATTTACCAGATGAATTAAAAGATGCTTACCAAATTCATCAAATACCGATGAATTTACTCGTTGATGATGTGTCATATCTAGATAAAGTAACCATTTCTTCTAAAACGTTTTATGAACTTTTAAAAGTGTCTTCTCATTTTTCTTCTAGTCAACCCGACATAAAATCAGTTGAACGTACACTTGGCTTTTTAAGTGACCATTATGATCATATATTAGTAATAACCGTTGCCAAGGAATTAAGTGGAACGTTTAATGTCATGACTCAATATGCAAAAACCAATCCAAAAGTAACCATTTTAGATTCTTTCCAAAATTCAGGAGGAGAAGGACTTATCGTCTATGAAGCTGCAAAAATGGCAAATAGTGGTAAATCCATTTCTGAAATCGTATCTCACGTTCAAGATCTTTCGAGGCGAACAAGAATTTATGTTTCGGTCAAAACATTAAAATACATGGTAAAACAAGGACGTGTTAGCAAAGTAACGGGTTTTGTCGCGAAACTTATGAATTTAAAACCTGTGATTTCTTTAGACAAACAAGGAAAAGGAATGATCAAACGCAAAGCCTTGAGTTTAAAGGCAAATGAAAGACAAATCTTAAATTTATTAAAAATGGGAAAAGTAGAATCATATGCAATGGTTCATGCTTCTGCTTTAAAAAGAGCACAAAAATTAACACTAAAAATCGAAAAATTAACGAAACTTTCACCTTTGTATACTACTGAAATTTCTCCAATTGTAGCAATGAATGCAGGAATTGGAGCCGTGGCAGTCGCGGTTACTTTTCAGGAAGAAGTTGAATAAATGTTTTCTTATTTTCTAGGAGTTTTCCTAATCGTTGTGCTTTATTTTTCTGTATTCTTTATAATTGCCCAAAAACATAACAACAATTCAATTGTTGACATTGGTTGGGGATTAGGATTTGTTGTTATAAGTCTTTATAGTTTTATTTATGTTATTTTTACAAGCAATCTTACCTTGCTTCAAGTCGTGATTAGTTTATTGATTACTCTTTGGGGATTAAGATTATTCTTATACATTTCGATTAGAAATTTCAAAAAACCTGAAGATTTCCGCTACGTTGAAATGAGAAAAAAATGGGAAGATAAATCCCCAAGACTTCAAGCATTCTTTAAAGTGTTTATGTCTCAAGCATTCTTTATGATGATAATTGCTTTTCCAATCTATGCGGCCTATACTTCAAAAACAACAGTCCATCTTACTTGGATAATCGTTGGAGGAGTTCTTTTTCTTATCGGGTTATTATTTGAAGGAATCGGAGATTATCAATTACGACATTTTCTATCAAAGCCCGAAAACAAAGGACACATTATGACATCTGGTTTGTGGAAATTTACAAGACATCCTAACTATTTTGGTGAAACATTAATTTGGTGGAGTTTATGGGTAATGGTTCTTAGTACCACGTTAGGAATTATAGCGATTGTAAGTCCTTTACTCATTAGTTATCTTTTACTATTTGTTTCAGGCATTCCTTTGCTTGAAAAAAAATACCAAAATAACCCAGAATTTCAAGAATATGCCAAAAAAACTTCTCCCTTTTTCCCAATACCTCCTAAAAAATAGAAAAACACACCTTTGAAACATCTTTTACTTGATTTTTCACCAGATAAATTATAGAATATATTAGTGACTGATTGGAGGATTTGATATGAGAGTACAATTTACCTTAAAGTGTACAGAATGTAAAGATGAAAACTATACACTTACAAAGAATAAAACAACTCATCCGGATCGGATGGAAGTTAAAAAGTTTTGCCCACGTTGTGGAAAACAAACCGTTCATAAGGAAAAGAAATAACTTCAATTTTTGAAGTTTTTTTCTTTTTTTACCTATTTGTCTTAATGCATGCCCCTTTAACTCTATTAAAAATCATGATATAATGAAACAGAGGTTGAAATGATGAAAAAATATCTTATAGGAATCGATATCGGTGGAACTTCCATTAAAATCGGTTTATTTAATTTAGAAGGTATTCTACTTGAAAAGTGGGCGATTCCTTCAAACAAAACCGAAAACGGAAATCATATTTTAACAGAAATTGCTCAAGCGATTGAAAAAAAATATAATTTAGAAGAAGTAAATGGAATTGGTTTTGGTGTTCCAGGACCTGTCCAAAATAATAAAGTCATTCATTGTGTTAATTTAGGTTGGAAAGAAGTAGATGTAACAAGCGAATTTTCTAAGCACTTAAAGAAAGCGTATTCTTTAAGGATTAAAGTCGCTAATGACGCTAATCTTGCGGCAGCAGGAGAGCGGTTCCAAGGGATTGCTAAAGGATATGACAATGTTTGTATGTTTACGCTAGGTACAGGAATTGGAAGCGGAATTATTATCAACGGAAGTATCGTGGAAGGATACAACGGATTTGCAGGAGAATTGGGTCACATGGTGATTGATTCTACTAATCAAATACTATGTAATTGTGGAAAACAAGGTTGTCTTGAGACAGTAGCCTCAGCTACTGGAATTGTCAGTCTTGCACAAATTCACTTAGCGAACTCCCTTGAAGATAGCCTCTTACGATTTGTTAAAAAGTTAAGCGCTAAGAAAGTAATTGATTTTGCTAAAATGGGCGATATCCTTGCAAACAGAATCGCTGATGAATCCATGGATTATTTAGCCTATGCTATGGCATTAATTACTTATGTGATTGATCCTGGAATCTTTGTTATAGGTGGTGGCGTTTCCAATGCAGGTGATTTTTTAATTCAAAAAATAGAACAACATTATTATAAATACGTTAAGCCGTTTATTCTTCACACGACTTTCAAAATAGCAACGTTAGGAAATGATGCAGGGATATATGGTGCAGCATACATGGTGAAAGAATGAAAATTCAAGTATTTAATCAAAACATCGCATTCGAAAACACATACGTTCTTGTGAAAAAAAACAAGGCAATTGTAATTGATCCAGGTTTTAACGGTGCACAAATCCTTGAGTATTTATCAACGTCTAATTTTGAACTACAAATGGTATTATTAACTCATGGACATTTCGATCATTTAAGAGACATTAAATTATTGCAAAAGCATTCGAAGTTTGTTATCTATATTCATGAACTCGATAAACAAAATTTATTTGATGAATCCTTTAATTATGCGAAATCGTTTCATTCTAGCTTTACATTAAAGCCAGAACAAGAAGTGAAGTATTTACAAGACAATTCCAAGATCTTGTTTGAAGATCAAGAAATTACGCTTCTTCACACACCAGGGCATACAATTGGATCTTCTTGTTATTTAATCGATAAATTTCTTTTTTCTGGAGATACACTATTTACCGATAGCATTGGAAGAACCGATTTAAAAACAGGAAATCAAAAAATGATGAATGATTCTATTCTAAAATTAAAAGAAAAGATATCAAATCAGACCTTAATTTATCCAGGTCATGGACAATCAGGAAAAATGTCAGAAATAAAAAAAACAAATTTCTATTTATCACGGTAAATAGGACACGAAATCATTTAATCAAAAATGCATAGTTCCTTGTAAAGTCAAAGGAAATTAAGTATAATTGAATGAAATACTGGTAAGGAGGAGATATATATGCTTGACGTATTTGCAAGTGAAACTTTTTTTACAGTATCTGAAGTAATTCAGAACGCCATACTATTATTTGCACTTGTTTTTATCTATGGGGCATCTGATTTTTTACCAGACACGAAAAACACGACAAAAAGAATTCTCATCGGAGTGTTAATCGGTGGATTTGCGGTTTTAATTATGATGTTTCCTTGGAGAATTTCTGAAGGACTTATATTTGATACAAGAAGTGTCTTGTTGAGTATTACAGGAGCGTTTTTTGGTGTATTATCAACCATCATTGCGGGAAGCATTGCTGTAATATACCGAATCTTTGTTGGAGGATCAGGAGTATATGCTGGTGTTTTAACCATTGTTACAACCGCTGGATTTGGATTGCTTTGGAGACGATTCCGTCACCGTTTACCAAAAATGCCTATTTTTTTAGAGTACTATATCTTTGGACTATTTGCTCATATTATTACAATATTATGCCAAATAGCTCTTCCATGGGAAACTGCAGTCGTAGTTATTCCAAATATCTTACCAGCCTTTTTAGGATTATTCCCTATACTTACCACAATTTTAGCTATTTCCCTTACCAATCAAAGCCAACGATTAATGTTTTCAGAACAAGCAAAAAGTCAACATATCTTGCTTCAAGCAAGTATTGATTCTCCAAAAACAATGGAAATCTTCGCTCTTGATTTAGAAGGGAAATACTTAGTGTATAATGACTTTCATAAATATTCAATGAATAAATATTACAAAGTTGATATTGAAAAAGACAAACATTATCTGAATTATATTTCGAATGATACAATGAATTATCGAGTAAAATCCTGTATTGATAAAGCTTTAAAAGGTGAATCATTTACAAGAGTATTTGAAGTTGAAACCAATAAAGGAAAATTTTTAGAAGAATTATATACACCGATTCGAAATGATTCAAAAGAGATTATTGGAGTTACCATTTTTTCCCAAGATGTCACAAAAAGAAAAGAATTTGAACAATCCATTTTGTATTTAAGTTATCATGATCCGTTAACCGGATTAAAAAATAGACGATATTACACAGAAGAATTAGTCCGTTTGGACCAAGAAGATTTTTTACCAATCTCTATCATCATGGCAGATATCAATGGTTTAAAAATAATGAATGATGCCTTTGGGCATGATTCAGGAGATTTATTGTTAAAAACAGTAGCTAATTCTCTCTTCGAATCCTTTAAAAATAAAGGAATTATCGCACGAATTGGTGGAGATGAATTTGTAATACTCCTCGCCAATACTAACAAATCAGAGGCAATGAATTTAATTGAAAAAGCCAAAGCCACTATTGAAAAACAAGTAGTAGAAGGCATGAATATTTCCGTTGCATTTGGTGTTGAAACAAAAGCAGGAAATACACCAATCGAAGAAATCTTTAAAATTGCAGAAGATGACATGTATAAACACAAACTCTTTGAGATATCAAGCAATCGTAATGATGCGATAAAAACTATTTTGAATACACTGCATGTTAAAAATCCAAGAGAAGAGTACCATTCAAAAAGAGTTTCTGAGTATTGTCAAAAAATAGGTCAAATCTTAGGCATGAGAAAAGATGAAATCAATTTACTTAAGATTATTGGAAATCTTCATGACATCGGAAAAATTGCGATTGACGAAGCAATTCTTAATAAACCAGGTAAACTGACAAACGATGAATGGAATGAAATAAAAAGACATCCAGAAATAGGGTATCGAATTTTATCCGCTTCGGCAGATTACGCTGAATTTTCAGAAGATATATTATCTCACCATGAAAGATGGGATGGAACAGGATATCCTCAAGGGCTAAAAGGAAAAGAAATTCCTTACCGTGCCCGAATCATAGCCATCGCAGATGCTTATGATGCAATTACATCTTCTAGACCTTACAGAGATTCATTGACTCATGAATTTGCTATTGATGAAATCATGAAAAACTCCGGAACCCAATTTGATCCTATGATTGCTAAAAAATTTGTTGAGTCCTTTCAAAAAAAGAAAACAAAATAAAGAAGCACATTACATATCGCAAAAGATGATTTTTCTATCAAAGAAAAATCATCTTTTTTTGTCAAAAAATTGAATCTTTAATGAAAACGTTCTTATTATAAAAATAATTAGCACTCAATGCTTGACATTGCTAAAAGGCTTTAGTATAATATTATTAGCATTCGAGATATTGGAGTGCTAAAGGGGTGAGCCTATGCTTTCTGAGCGTCAAGAATTAGTCTTAAAATTAATCGTCGATGAATACGTTAAAACCGCAGAACCAATTGGTTCTAGAAGCTTATCTAAGTTTATGGATGTCTCACCTGCGACCATTCGAAATGAGATGAGTGATCTTGAAGATTTAGGGTATTTAGAAAAAACTCATACTTCAAGTGGTAGAATTCCTTCCGAAAAAGGATATCGATATTACATTGAAACCATCTTAAAAAATTTAGATGAAGAAACGGATGGATTTTTTGAATTCGAAACAATTTTCGAAAACAAAGAAAACGAACGAGATGAAATCATAAAAGAAGCGATTAATCTTTTAAGCCAAGCAACCAATTGTACAGCAATCTCTTTAGGACCAAATGCGTTTCATTCAAAAGTCAAAAAAGTATCATTAATCCCTTTAAAAGATACACAAGCGTTAATTCTTGTGATAACCAACTTTGGTTATGTTGAATCAAAACACATTACTATTTCTGAAGACACTGAAATGGAAGAATTAGTTAAAGTGATCGAACTTTTAAATGAACTTTTAATTGATACACCAATTTCAAAAGTATCTGAAAAATTGCATTATGAAATTCAACATCATAAAATCAAAGAACTTTTAAAATATCGCGAAACCATCGTTGATTCATTTATTGAAGCTTTCTCTAAATTTGCACAAACGAAGTATTACTTAACCGGACAATCCAATATGCTATATCAACCAGAATTTAACGATATTCAAAAATTAAGAGAATTTATCACAACCATTGAAAACAACGAAATCTTTAAAATCATTGAAACAAATGGGGATGGCGTATCGGTAAAAATAGGAACTGAAAACCAAGTGACATCTATGCAAGATTGCACAGTCGTTTCCTCTACTTACCATACAAAAGAAGGCGAAAAAGGCACGATTTCAGTAGTAGGACCTACTAGAATGGAGTACCGAAAGGTAATTCCTTTAATGAAATTTATAGCAAAACACATATCTAAATTATACGAAGAGGAGTAAATAAAACGATGAGCGAAAAAGAAAAAGAATTGAAAGATCAAGAAGAGTTAAAAGAATTATCTGAGCAAGATCATAAAACTAAAAAAGAAAAGAAAAAGAAAGAATCTTTAGAAGATAAGCTTGAATTAATTCAAGAAGAACTTCAAAACGTAAAAGATAAATATTTACGTGTCTTAGCTGAAATGGACAATTACAAAAAAAGGACATCCGAAGACTTAAAAAGAGAAAGAAAATATGCTTCGATGAGTGTTGCAGAAAAATTAATCGATGCCATTGAGGTTTTTGATCAAGCATTATTAATTGAAACCGATGATCCTAATTTTAAAAATTTCTTATATGGATTTAAAATGATTAAAGATATGATTTATAGTCCATTGGTCGAAGAAGGCGTTTCAGTCATTGAAACGAAAATTGGAGATGTATTTAATCCAAATACAGAACATGCTTTTGACTCCATTGAAGATGAAACCTTACCAAATAACACCATTACTAAGATTGTAAAAAAAGGCTATATGTTTAAAGACAGATTATTAAGACCAGCAATGGTTATAATAAATATAATTTCAAAAGATGAAATAGAAGAATTATCAGATTCAGAAAATATTGATAGCAACAATCAAAATGTTGCGTAAAAGGAGAAGATGACATTATGAAAATAATAGGTATTGATTTAGGAACCACAAATTCATGCGTTGCCGTAATGGAAGGCAAAGAAGCAAAAGTAATTCCAAATTTAGATGGAAATAGAACAACTCCATCGGTCGTTGCATTCAAAGACAACGAAATTCAAGTAGGAGAAGTTGCAAAAAGACAAGTTATCACAAACCCAAACACCGTATATTCCATTAAACGTAAAATGGGATTGTCTCAAAAAGTAAATGTAAATAACAAAAATTATACTCCCCAAGAAATCAGTGCAATGATTTTAAGAAACTTAAAAGAATCTGCAGAAGCGTATCTTGGAGAAAAAGTAACTGAAGCAGTCATCACCGTTCCAGCTTACTTTAATGACGCTCAACGTCAAGCAACCAAAGATGCAGGTAAAATTGCAGGGCTTGAAGTTAAAAGAATTATAAACGAACCAACTGCTGCAGCTTTAGCCTATGGAATTGATAAAACAGATAAGGAACAAACCGTCTTAGTTTATGATCTTGGTGGTGGAACGTTTGATGTATCAATCCTTGAGCTAAGTGATGGAACATTTGAAGTAATTTCAACCAGTGGAGATAATCACTTAGGTGGAGATGACTTTGATCAAAGAATCGTAGAATGGTTAGTTGAAGAATTCAAGAAAGAAACAGGCGTTGACTTAAACAAAGATAAAATGGCATTACAAAGACTTCGTGATTCCTCTGAAAAAGCAAAAAAGGAATTAAGTTCCATTACATCAAGTCAAATTTCTTTGCCATTCATTTCAATGACATCTTCTGGACCTGTCCATTTAGAAAAAGCATTAACAAGAGCTAAATTTAACGAATTAACTCATGATTTAGTTCAAAGAACCGTAGAACCAGTAAGAAGAGCATTGTCAGATGCAAAAATGACCGCTAAAGACATAGATCAAGTTTTGCTTGTTGGAGGTTCCACAAGAACTCCAGCTGTTCAAGATGCCGTTAAAAGCATTTTAGGAAAAGATCCAAACCGTTCCATTAACCCAGATGAAGTTGTCGCAATGGGCGCAGCCATTCAAGCCGGAGTTTTACAAGGAGACGTCAAAGACATTTTATTACTTGATGTAACCCCACTTTCTTTAGGTATTGAAACATTAGGTGGCGTTTTCACCAAATTAATCGAGAGAAATACAACCATTCCAACATCCAAGTCTCAAGTATTTTCAACCGCTGCAGATAATCAACCAACCGTAGACATTCATGTACTACAAGGTGAAAGATCTATGGCAAAAGACAATAAAACATTAGGACACTTCCAATTAGGAGATATTCCGCCTGCACCACGTGGAATTCCTCAAATTGAAGTGAAATTCGATATCGATGCAAATGGAATTGTAAATGTTCATGCGAAAAACGTCGCAACTGGAAAAGCAAATTCCATTACCATTCAAAGCGGAACCAGTTTATCGGATGCAGAAATTGATCGTTTGGTTCGTGAAGCTGAAGAAAATGCAGAAGTAGATAAACAAAAACGTGAAGAAGCAGACCTTAGAAATGAAGCCGATCAAATGATCTTTATGACGCAAAAAGCAATAAAAGATTTAGGCGATAAAGTGACCGATTCTGAGAAAAAAGACGCAGAAGCTAAAATTAAAGACGTTGAAAAAGCTCTAAAAGGTGACGACTTAGATCGTATCAAAACTGCAAAAGACGCTCTTGAAAAAACAGCACAAGCGTTATCGGAACGTGTTTACAAAGAATCCAATCAACAACAAGACCAAGGTGGAGCCGCAAACGGTGAAGCCAAATCAGATTCGGACTCCGAACAAGACGAAGAAGTATTTGACGCAGATTATAAAGAAGTTTAAAAAATAAGCATTACATTAAGCAGGAAACTGCTTTTTGTCATGTCTTTGAGGTGAAGGTATGGAGAAACGCGATTACTACGAAGTCTTAGGGGTTCAAAAAGGAGCAACTGACGACTCAATTAAAAAAGCTTACCGAAATTTAGCAAAGAAATATCATCCAGATGTATCAACAGAAAAGAATACGGAAGCCAAATTTAAAGAAGTCCAAGAAGCTTATGAAGTTTTAAGCGATGAAACCAAAAGAGCACAATACGATCAATTTGGTCATCAAGCGACAAACCCCAATTTTGGTAATGGAGGTTTCTCTGGTGGTGGATTTGATTTTGGCGATATTTTCTCTGCCTTTTTTGGTGGAGGAGGTCGTCCTCAACAAGGTTCAAGAACAAGACAACAAAAAGGTGCAGACATTCAAAGACGAATGACGATTACTTTTGAAGAATCTATTTTTGGTAAAAAAGAAAAAATCAAAGTGCCAGTATATGATGAATGTCATACTTGTCATGGAACGGGAGCGGCTTCGGCTAAAGATGTACATGTTTGTTCGAGGTGTCGTGGAACAGGAACAGTTATTATGGAATCACAAACCTTGTTTGGGCGTACACAAACGAGAACGACTTGTCCGGTATGTAAAGGAACTGGAAAAGAGATTACCAATAAATGTCCTACTTGTAATGGAGAGGGAGTCGAAAAAATCAACAAAGAAGTTGAAATTAAGGTTCCTGAAGGCATTGAAACTGGTCAACAAATTCGTTTAGAAGGATTTGGTAATAAAGGGGCAAACGGAGGAGATAATGGTGACTTATACATTGTATTCGAAGTGAAAGCATCCGATACCTTTGTTCGCGAAGGCGACGATATTATTATCAATATTCCTATTACTTTTTCTCAAGCAGCACTAGGTGGAGAAATAGAAGTACCAACCGTTTACGGAAAAGTATTATTAAAAATCCCATCTGGCACTCAAAGTGATTCGAAGTTTCGATTACGTGGAAAAGGTGCACCAAACGTTAGAACTAAAATGAAAGGTGACGAGCATGTCATTATTTCAGTTATGACGCCATCTAAATTATCTACAGAGCAAAGGAAATTATTTGAACAATTATCTAGGTTCGAAGAAGATCCATCTTCAAAATCAAAATGGGGAAAGTTTAAATCTAATTTTTCTAAAAAATAAATAAAATGAAAAGCAACCAAAATTGGTTGCTTTTTTTAAAGAAAAAACGCCACCAAAGAGTGACGTTCTAATTAAGTTAAAGAATTAACTTGGTCTTGCATTAAAAATGGATTTAATAGAAAAGGTAGAAATATCCCAACAATCAAGTACACAGTAGATTTGTCTTCAAGCCCTAATTTTGCTAAACGTTTTCCTGCAGCGTATTGCCAGTAAATTTCATAAATCCCGAAAGTGAAAACTGTAGCAAGAAAATGCCCTAAACCGCCAAACCCTTCATTGGTTTGTTGTTTTAATTCCATTTGAAATTTAATATACCAATAAAGCGGATAAATTCCAAAAGTAATAAAGTAAAGAAGTACCATCGTACCAAGGTTTCTTTTTGTCATAAAATCCTCCTATAATTCATTAATGCAACAAATACATTGATAAGTGTGAAAAACTACTTATAAAATCGCTTGGAACAGTCAAAATAATAATTAAGAAAATAATTAGATAAATAAGCCCAACTGCACATCCAATTATGACGCTAATTAAAGCACCTTTTCCAGCTGATTTTGCGGCTTTTGGTCTCTCGTCTTGCCAAAGAAGAAACAAAATAAGCCCAACCAGTGGGACAAAAAAACCTAATACGCCGTAAATGGCAGTGGAATCTTCTTCCACATAAGTTTTTTTTGAAACAGTGTTTAATGATTTCCCGCATTTTAAACAAACATCTTGATCTTCATTTACTGGAGATCCACAATTTGAACAAAATTTAGCCATAATTCATCTCCTAAATAAGAATAATAATTACATGTAAATATTTTTTATAAGGAAGACATCAATTCCCACATCAATATTCCATAAATAATCGCTCCAACAAAACCAATAACAGCACCAATACCAGCGCTTTTTGATGCTTTAGGACGTTTGTCCTTCCAAATGATAAACAGTATAATTCCAGCTAATGGAATGAAAAAACCTAGTACTCCAAATCCAATGGTACTACCTTCATTTACACTGTAACCTGAAGAGGAATCATTTGAATCATGAGACAACGCTTTACCACAGTTTAAACAAAAATCTTGATTCTCAGTGACTTGTGAACCACATTTTGGACAATAATTTCCCATGTATTTTCTCCTTAAAATATATTTTTAATTAAAACAAAATCTTACAAGTTACATTCCTGCAGTAGCGGCCGCCATCGCAAGTAAAACTCCAAAACAAACAGCAAGAATAAATCCAATAACAGCACCGGTTATGGCTGCTTTTCCTGCTTTTGGTCTTTCATCTTTCCAAAGAACAAATAAAATAAGACCTGCCAATGGAATGAAAAATCCTAAAACACCAAATATAGTAGTATTACCTTTTTCAACCATTACGTTTTTTTGTTTAGAAGAATAATTCAATGATTTCCCACAATTCAAACAAACGTCTTGATTTTCATCCACTGGTGAACCACAATTTGAACAAAATTTCCCCATAAAACATCCTCCAAAATTAAAGTTAGATTCAATAATAAAAAAATCAATTTAAATTAAATTCATTGTACCATCTGATATATTTTTGGTCAAGTTTTCTCTAGAAAATAATTCAAAAAAATCAATAGAATGCATTTAGTTTAGATGCTTGAGTTTCCTTCTTAAGATTGATATAATAAGTAAAACAAATATTAGGTGGTAAATCGATGAAAGAAATAAAAGCGAAAACAATCCTTCAAAAAGTCCGGGCAAATCCTTTCATGTGGTTTGCACAAGATTATAACATGAATCTGTATAAAGGATGTGTCCATGGATGCATCTATTGTGATAGCCGAAGTGATTGCTACAAAATCGAAGAATTTGATGAAATTAAAATAAAAGAAAATGCTCTTTTCATATTAGAAAACGAACTTGCAAAAAAGAAGCGTAAAGGAATTGTTGGAATGGGAGCTATGTCAGATCCCTATAATCCACTCGAGCAATCACTTGAATTAACAAGAAAAGCACTTTCGTTATTTAAAAAATACGAATTTGGAGTATCAATTGCGACAAAAAGCAATTTAATTGAACGAGATATTGATCTTCTGACTGAAATAAATAAAAACCAATCTGTCATTGTCCAAATTACCATTACGACCGCCTCTGATGAATTAAGCAAAATAATTGAGCCTCACGTCTGTTTTTCTTCGAAACGATTTGAAACACTTGAAAAACTTGCTTATGCAAATATTTTTGCTGGAATTCTTATGATGCCAATTCTTCCTTTCATTAATGATACAGAAGAAAACGTGAGACAACTTGTCCTTTTAGCACATCTTCATCAAGCGAAATTTATTTACCCCATGTTTGGAGTAACATTAAGACAAAATCAACGAGAGTACTTTTATGAGCGGTTAGATGAATTGTTTCCTGAAAAGAAAAAGATGTATCAAACGCAATTTCATGACCAGTATGTCTGTTTATCTCCAAGTGCCAACCATTTAAAAAAAGTATTCAAAGAAGAATGCAAAAAGTATAATATATTATACAAAATGAAAGACATAAATGAAGCTTTTATTAAAAAACCTAAAATAGAACAATTAACACTAGATATATAAAAAAAATTCACATTCTACCATGTGAGTTTTTCTTTTCTAGCATTTAATTTTAAAAAAATGAAAAATATTATTTACAAACAATACCTAATCAGTTATAATATAACCAGATTATGTATAACCACGATATACATAACGTGATTATATAGTGTAGGGGGGTGAGATAATGACGAATAGCGGTGAATACATAAGAGGATTTACCGATTATATTATTTTGTCCATTCTATCAAAATTCAATAGTTATGGGTATGAAATTTCTAAAATTATAGAAAGCGTAAGCGACCAACATTTTCAATTAACGGAAGCTACGCTTTATTTTGCATTAAAAAGACTTTTAGAAGATGACAAAATTTCTTCTTATAAAGAAAAAAACAAAAAAGGCATGAGCCGTCGTTATTATCAAATTACTCCCGATGGTATTGCTACACTGAAATCGTTTCGAAAAGACTGGATATTGATTGAAAATACTTTATCAAGTCTCGTTGGTGGTCGGTTTGAATATTCACGAGAAGACAAATAATGTGAGGATGTGAAAAGATGGAATTATTTAAAATCATACCGGAAAAGTTTTTTAATTTATTATCTGGAAAAAACCAAGAATTATACGTTAATTCATTATTTGAAATATTTAAAGCCTATGAACAAGGCTCTATTTTAGGAATGGATAAACAAATAGCACAACAAGTAATCATGGATTATCTTGAAATGAATCCTTTGGAAGAAGGAGAAGATTCTGATTTTGATCAAGAAACATCAATAAGAGATAAAGCGAATCAAATATTAAGACGTTTAGAAGAATGTGAATGGATTGATATTGATGTCAACAATGATTACGTAGAAGTTTTAAACTTTAGAGATTATGCCATAACGATTATTGAAGCGCTAAAAACAATCTCTCAAGATACGTTTTATGGATACGATGAAGAAAACCATGAATTTAGAGGTTATATTTACACCGTTTACTCTTTGATTACAAGTGAACACGTCGAATATGCAATGGTAATTGATCAAATCTATAAGAATACAATTGCTTTTGTAAGAGAAATCAGAAAATTAGATTCAAGACTTAAGTATTATATCAAAACTATTATTGATAATTCAGAAATTAAAGATTTAATTCATTTGTTAGTTAACTATAAGGTCGAACTAGTAGATCAGGCATATTATCGCTTGAAAACAAGCGATAACGTCAATAAATACAAAATGCAAATCATTAAAAAACTAGAAGAATATCAACAAGACCCCGTAATTATGGAAATAATTGCAAGAGAATATTTAATCAAATCTCATAACAATTATGAACTAGCAAGAGTGAAAGCAAATAAAAAAATTGATGATATGATAGATATTTATAATTCTATAAATTCTATCATTGATGAAATAGATAATAAAAACAAAATATATGTCAATACAACAATTGCAAAAATTAAATTCTTGTTAAATGATGATCAAAATATTATTGGAAAGTTGAACCGAATTCTTTGGTATACGGCTTCAAAAGTTAAAATTCATAAATCAGAACAAGCTCTTAAAGCGATCAAACCACTGTTTACTCTTTCTTCAAATTTACAAATAAGTGGACATTCACTTTATACACCAAGAGGCGCTTATTCACACGCTGATGCACAGTTTCTTTATGAAAATGAAATCACACCATCCAATCAACTTCAAGAAGATTTTTACAAGGAATTTGAAACAAATTACAGTGAAGATGTCATTAAAAAATATCTAAACGACTATTTCTTAGTGAAATCAACCATTAAAGCTTCAGAGATTTTACGAAGTGATATGTCCGATGAAGCGGTACTTAGACTGTTATACATTTTAGTGTATGCAGGAGATGAAATGAATTATTACATCCAACCTTTGGAAAACGAGATAGAACATAAGCGATTTCAATTAACCGATTTTGAAATCATAAGGGGGTATTAACATGATTTTAGAAAACTATGAAAATTTAAACATGGGTCAAAAACAACTTTTCGCAGATACCTGTAATAAGTTACTTTCAACAGGATTTTTAGCAAGAGATAAAAAAGATAACAAGGAACAATATTACTTTGTTTTAAGTTTTAAAAATTATTTTGATGAATATTTTGAAGTAATGAATTTTGAAATATTACTTGATAGAGAAACTGGGGCCATTCAGCTTGTTCATAAAGAACATCATAATTTGTTAAAATTAAAAAAAGAAGAATCCCTCGTCTTACTTATTTTACGGATTTTATATCATCAACATTTAGTCCAAACATCGATTAATGATAATGTCATTATCTCCATTAGCGAAATTCATCAAAAATATGATGCTTTAGAACTAAAACGGAAAATTAACAAAACAGATTTAGTAACAATTCTTAGAATGTATAAAAAGTTTAATTTAATAGAACCACTTGGTGATATTACGCAAAGCAATACAAAAGTCGTCATTTATCCAACCATTCTATTAGCGATAAATACACATCAAATCAACGATGTATATGATCTCATTAACAGAGTATCTGGAAATGATGAGGGAGATGAATAAATTATGAAAAAACTCACAAAAGTTCGTTTAATCAATTGGCATTATTTTGCGAATGAAACCATTTACATTAAAAATAACACTTTAATTACTGGACAAAACGCAACTGGAAAATCAACCATTGTGGATGCCATTGCTTTTGTTATCACTGCAGGAGATCAAATTTTTAATTTGGCAGCCAATGAAAAAAGCAAACGGGATTTAAGAGGATACGTTAAATGCAAACTTGGAATTGACAATCAAGAATATCTAAGGGATGGGGACATTACAGGTCACGTTGCTCTTGAATTTTACGATGAAACAAAAGAAACTTACTTTACAGTTGGAGCAGTCATTGATGCCTTTGGAGAAGTTCTACCACCTAAAGTGATTTTCTATGAATTTGAGTCAAAAATCATTGAGTCATTGTTTGTGGATTCTGAAGGAAGAATTTTAACAACTGTTAATTTCAAAAAAACCAAAATAGTTGACAAAATTTTTCTAACTCGAAGAGAAGCAAAACTTGCATTTCGATCTAAATTTGGGTCAATCAATGAAACATACTTTTCTTTGCTTCCAAAAGCATTAGCTTTTAAACCCATTGCGGACGTGAAAGATTTTATCTATCATTATTTGCTCGAAGAAAAGACTTTAGATGTAGAATCCATTAAGGAATCTATTCATGCTTATCGAGATCTAGAAGCCACTTTAAAGATCATCAAACAAAAAATCCTAGATTTAAAAGAAATCAAAGATACGTATGAAGAAATTCAAAAGAATCAAGACCAAAAACAATTCTTAGAGTATTTCTTAAAAGTGATCGATGTGGAATCGACAAAAGAAGAAATTTCTCGCAAAAACAAAGCCATAGAAAAAATCAATATTTCTAGAGATAAAAATAAAAAAATGATTCAAGACTTAGATCATCAACTCGATTTGTTAGACGAGAGAAGCAAAGAAATATATTCCATGTTGCAAAACGATGATACATTCAAAGCGGGAGAACTTTACGACAAAGAAATCTTAAGTCTCGGTCAAAAAATTGATGAACAAGAAGAAATTAAACGATACTTTACCAGAAGAATCGATAAAGTAAAACCGGTAATTGCTGAATTAAAATCCGAATACAAAAAGAAGATCTATGATGATTTAGCAAAAGTTGATTTTATGAATATCAATGAAACAAACTATGAAAAAATAAAACTTCATTTACTTGAAATGGATAGAAATTTACTTTCTACTATCGATGAAAACACCAAAGAATCAGGAAAATTAGAAGAAATAAGAAGAACACTTGTTGCTGAAATTAATGACATCTATCAAATTCTAAAAGATTTAGAAAATCACAAAATGCGTTACAATCCAATGGTGAAAAAACTACAATCAAGCATTGAAGTTGGCGTGAAAGAGCGCTATGGAGTAGATATTTCTGTCCATGTTTTAGCAGAATTACTAGAAGTGACAGATCCTTCTTGGCATAACACAGTAGAAGATTATCTAGGTCAACAACGATTTAATTTAATAGTTGAACCTCGTTACTTTGATGAGGCACTCCAAGTATATAACAAATTAAAAGATCAATTAACGATTTATGGAATTGGACTTGTAAATACCAAAAAAATCCAACATTTTGACAACGTTCAAAAAGACTCCTTAGCTTCCATCATTTCATCTGAAAACGTGGACGCAAAACATTACATCAATATGGTTTGCGGAAACTTAATCATGGTGAAAGATGTCTTAGAACTTGAAACTCATCCTCAAGCTATTACCAAATCGGGAATGGTCTATCGTTCCTTTACAGTCAGAAGTCTAAACAAGAATACTGAAAAACCATTTATTGGGAAACAAGCACAAGAAGAACAACTAGAAAAATGGCGTAAACAAGCTGTTTCATCTAAAGAAAAATATAATGAAATTTCCAATCAAATCAACTTGATTGTAGAAGAAAACAGCGCCATTTCAAGTTTGAATTTAAAAGGATTAATTGAAATGATTCAAGCTAGTTTCTCCCTTACTGTCCTAAAAGATAAACGAAAAGCTTTGGTTTTGAAAAAACAAAATTTACCAAAGGAAACCATCAATCAAATTCGTGTAGAATATGAAAACATCAAAGAAGAAATGAGAGGATTTAATTCCAATCGAAGAAAAGTATACGAAGATAACGGTAAATTAAGTTCAGATGAATTAAAGGCTCAAGAAGATTTATTAAATCTTGAACAAAAAATTACAACTCTTAAAAAAGAATGTTTGGAATTAACTCAAAGCAATCCAACCATCGACCAACAAGCCTATGCGTTATATCATCAAGAGTTTGATAATACAAAAGACACAAAACAAGTTGTAATAGAATATCAATCAAGAATTGAAGTAGAGTTATCGAATTTAAGAAATCTAGAAGATTCTTTAAAAACAAAACAGTTTAAGTATGCAAGCCTTTATAATTTAAGTTATCAATTTGGTTTAGAGTATATGGATTCTTACTTAGATGAAATGAACAAACTAGTAAAATCTGAACTCGTAAAATACGAAAGCAAAGTGAGAGAAGCAAGAGAAGCTGCTGAGAAACTCTTCAAAGAAGATTTTATTGCAAAATTAAGAAATTACATTGTGTCGGCACAAGAAGAAATTAAAAAAATAAATGATACTCTTCATACCATTCATTTCGGAAACGACATTTACGAATTCATCTTCCCAAAAAGCAAAGAATATGGCGATTACTATGACATGGTTTTAAGCGATGAATCGATGAAAACAGGTGGAGAAATCTTTAACTACGATTTCGAAATGAAATATCAAAGACAACTAGAAGAACTCTTTATCAATTTAGCATCAGAAGATTTAAATTCAAATGGAGCTATAAATAAATTCACCGATTACAGAACCTACATGGATTATGATATCAAGATTCGAAATGAAGTTGGCGATATTATTCTTTACTCAAAAGTCTTTAAAGAAAAATCAGGTGGAGAAACACAAGTTCCGTTCTATGTAGCGACCATTGCTTCCTTTGTACGTGTGTTCCAACAAGCCTCACGAGGCCATCTTCAAGATACCATTGGACTGATTTTATTTGATGAAGTCTTTGATAAAATGGATACATCAAGAATTAAATCTATGATGGAATTTATTCAAAAATTACCTGTTCAAATTGTTTTGGCGACTCCTCCTCAAAAAATGGAAGTACTTAGTAAATATACAGATACCACCGTAGTAACCTTAAGAGATGGAAAAGCCGCAAGAGCCTATGAAGTTGTTCAAAAGTATTAATAATTCACAAAAAAAACACAAAGGGTCTGTTATAATATTTTTAATGAAACTATTTGAGGGTACTTTATGAAAAAAATAATGCTTTTCTCAATACTCGTTTTTAGCTTTTTCACTTTATTAGCTTGCGAGAAAACAACCATTACGTATGGGATGGACTATGATCAATTTGATTATATTTTAGATTATGATGAAATATTCAGTCAAGAAAATGATATTTACTTTGTTTACATCTATTCCCCTACTTGCATTAATTGCATTTCAATTAAATCAACAGTTTTGGAATTTGCGAACACTTACGAAGAATACCACATATATTTTCTAAACGTGGATAACGCGACGTCTTCCCTACAAACTGAATATCTAGATAAAGTTGGAAAAACGAAAGTAGTTACACCTGTTTTTCTAATCATCAAAAATCAAGATATCGATGAGACAAATGTATCTAATTACTATTTTTCAGGAGCCACGCAAATACCTGCAATTTTAATCGATATTCAAAATGGAACCTATCAATTCTAAAATAACCGAATTTTCGGTTATTTTTTTTCCAAAAAATAAGAAATATATGCTATCATTAAGTGGGTGATTTTATGCAAAGATATTTTGTGAAAAACAATCAAATCAGAAACAATGAAGCTTTGATTATGGGAAATGACGTTCATCATATCAAAGATGTTTTGCGTTACAAAGAAAAACAAGAAATCTATGTTTTGGATGAACAAGGAAAAACCTACCTTTGTGAAATCATTCAAATTCAAAAAGATCTTGTTACTTGTTTGATTAAAGAAACACATTTGCCTTCTAGAGCCAATTATAAAATAACAATTGCTCAAGCATTAATTAAAAAAGACCGGTTTGAATTGTTTTTAGAAAAGGCAACTGAACTAGGTATTTATGCCATATTTCCTACTATTTTTAAACGTTCTATCATTAAAATTGATTCTGAAAGAGAAGATAAAAAAATAAGCCGTTATCTTTCCATTGTAAAAGAAGCATCTGAACAATCCGAAAGATGCATGATGCCTTTCATCTATGATTTTACATCAATCAATCATTTACCATTTGATCAATATGATTCTATTTTAGTGTGTTATGAAAGAGCAGATGACACCTTTCTTCTAAAAAACGTTTTAAAAACAATGTCTAAATCTGAAAACATTTTAGTGTTAATTGGACCTGAAGGTGGTATTACTTCAGATGAACTTGTCTTTTTGGAATCAAAAAACGCTAAAATAGTAAGTTTAGGCAAACACATTTTACGTTCAGAAACCGCATCGTTATTTATACTTAGCGCTATTCGCTATGAATG
Source organism: Bacillota bacterium (assembly GCA_018818595.1). Taxonomy (NCBI): domain Bacteria; kingdom Bacillati; phylum Bacillota; species Bacillota bacterium. The sequence goes on along the minus strand of JAHIRM010000036.1, from coordinate 106,767 downwards.
GGAATACTAAAATGAAAGTTGCATTCACAACTCTTGGTTGTAAAGTCAATTCATATGAAACAGAAGCCGTATGGGAACTATTACAAAAAGAAGGATATGAAAGAGTCGAGTTTAATCAATTTAGCGATATTTACATCATTAACACTTGCATGGTCACAAATACAGGTGAAGCCAAATCTCGCAAAATGATAAGACATCCACAAAGTATTAATTCAAATGCCATAACCATAGTTATGGGTTGCTTAACACAATTAAAAGCCAAGGAAATATTAGAAATTCCTGGTGTAAAAATTGTGTTAGGAACAAAAAATAGAGATTTGATCGGTGAATACTTAAAAGAGTATTTAGAGATTTTATACCCTTTAAACAAAGTAGACCCACTTTTGAAAAACGAAAAGTATGATGAGTTACAAATTGATGATTTTGTTCACCATCAAAGAGCTTTCTTAAAAATTCAAGATGGGTGTAATAACTATTGTTCTTATTGCATCATCCCCTTTGCTAGAGGAAGAGTAAGATCTAAACCAGCAAGCATTATTTTAAAAGAAGCACAATCTTTGGTCCAAAAAGGACACAAAGAACTGATTTTAACCGGTATTCATACCGGAGGATACGGAGAAGATCTGAAGGGGTATTCTTTCTTAGATTTACTAAAAGAACTAGAACAAGTTCAAAATCTGAAACGAATTCGTATTTCTTCTATTGAAATAAGTGAGCTAACACCTGAATTGATTGATTTTATTTCTACTTCAAAGAAAATTGTAAATCATTTGCACATTCCTTTGCAAAGTGGATCGGATAAGATTTTAAAACTGATGAACCGAAAATACACGCTTCAAGAATTTTATCAAAAAGTAGAACTAATTCGTAAAAAAATTAAAAATGTAGCTATCACAACGGATGTCATTGTGGGATTTCCCTCTGAAACAGGAGTTGATTTTCAAGATACCATTTCATTCATTAAAAAAGTAAACTTTCAAGAACTCCATGTTTTTGGATTTTCCAAAAGAACAGGAACACTCGCGGCTCTTTTAAAAGAAGAAGTGCCCTCGCTTATCAAAAAAAATCGAGTCAACCAACTCATCGATTTAAGTTGCGATTTAGCAAAAGAATTCATCAAAGAAAATTTAAACCTTCCAATAAATGTCATTGTGGAACAAGAAAAAGACGGCTATTTTGTTGGACATACTTCCAATTATATCTTTGTAAAATTCAAAGGACAGCACATATCTATTGGAGATGAAGTAACTCTTCAAATCATAAAAGAAGACTATCCATTAAGTTTTGCACAAATCATCTAAAAAAAAGCCAAACGGTTATCGTTTGGCTTTAGCTAATTTCTTTTGTTTGATCGCTTCAATTTTTGCTTGAGCTTTCATTTCTTTTTTCGAAAGTTTTTTAGGTTTTTGTTTGCGTTTAATTTTTTTTGCATTCTTCACGATATCATAACTTAAACAATAATCATTATCGTGGTTTGTAAAGCGAAAAGGAACTCCTTCATGAATGTGAAGAGGAAGTTCATACAAATAACCAATAAAAGGTGTAAGCATTTGGTATTTATTGGATGCTTTAATAAATCCAGATACTTTTCTTGATTTGTCCCAACGATAAATCACTTTATCAGATTCATCTAGAATAAGAATAACCAATTGATTTTTATTTTTATCCGAAGAGATAAAACTCTTTAAAATAACAAGTTCAGGCAAGTTTTTGAAGTAATACTCAAAATAACCTTTTGCCTTACGTTTCCCCTTAGGTTTTAAAGATTTAAATGTATTGGTTTGATCTTTAGAAAGATTGTTAATTAATAATTCATTTAATAAATTACCATTATATTTTTTTGTGATGGCTTTATCCATTCGTTTGTAAAAATTCTTATACCTTGCTTGATATTTTCCTTTGTTAATTAAAACAGCCATAAAAATAATAACCAAAATGACTCCTACCGCTATAATCACGATACTTTGCCAGCCTAATTCATTTGCAAGTCCTAAAAAAATCATTGATTATCACCTCTTTTTCGTACTAAGTAAATAATACCATAATATTAATGAAAATAAAATCATTTTAAGAAAAAATTAGTTTACATTTTTTAAATTATTGTGTATAATAACAGATAGCAAAAAGAAAAGGGGTGAAAGCATATGGCTAAAACCGTCGTAAGAGAAAATGAAAGCATAGAAGACGCTTTACGTCGTTTCAAACGTGATGTTTCACGCGCTGGAACTCTTGCTGAAGCCCGCAAAAGAGAATATTATTTAAAACCAAGCGTTTCCAAAAAATTAAAACAACGACAAAACCAAACCCGAAAAGGTTAATAAGAAAAGCACTTCACAATGTTGAAGTGCTTTTTTTCCCATTTAAAAAAACAACAATTAAAAAATATGGTATAATATAGACATAACATAAGGAGTGATGATTATTCGATGGTTGATCTTACAAAACTAGATTTAAACCTTTCAAGCGTCTCTGAAATGGTAACTCTTTTTGGCACAAATGACAAATACATAAAAATTCTTCAAAACCTTTATGGGATTGAAATCTATACCAATAATTTTCAATTACTGCTTGATACTAGCGATGAAAAAATCATCACTGAAATGAAACAGATTTTAGCAATATTATCAACACTTGTTAAACGTAATTTTCAGTTCAACGAAAGAGACGTTATTTATATTCATAACATGTTAGCATCTGTTTCGACAGATGACATTTTGGATTTGTTTTTAAGTAGAAAAGAAATTATCAAAACATTTGCTGGAAAACCAATCTATCCTAAAACCATCAATCAACGAGTTTATTTAGATTTAATCGAAAAAAACACACTTGTTTTTGCGATTGGACCCGCTGGAACTGGTAAAACGTATTTAGCAGTTTTACTGGCATTAAAGAAATTAAAAGAAGGAACCATTAAACGATTAATTTTAACGAGACCTGCAGTAGAAGCTGGCGAAAACTTAGGGTTTTTACCAGGAGATTTAAAAGAGAAAGTGGATCCGTATTTAAGACCGTTATACGATGCAATGTATGAAATATTAGGACTGAAGCAAACACAAGAATTAATCGAAAAAGGTATTATTGAAATTGCTCCATTAGCTTACATGAGGGGTAGAACCTTAGAGAATGCTTATGTCATTTTAGATGAAGCCCAAAATACAACCATCAACCAAATGAAACTATTTTTAACGAGATTAGGATTTGGTTCGAAAATGGTTGTAACAGGAGACATTACTCAAAGTGATCTTCCAAATAGAGTAGAATCTGGACTTGTTAAAGCATCTCAGATCTTGCAAAATGTAAAAGACATTGAAATTCTATATTTTGAAAACATCGACGTTGTTAGACATCCACTTGTCCAAACGATTATTAAGAGGTTTGAAAATGCTAAAAATTAATATTATCAATCAATACGATCAAGAAAAAAAATATAATGTAGTCATAAAAAAAGTGCTAAAACAAGCATACTCTACGTTAAATCTCACTGAAAATCAAATCATTAATGTCATTCTTTTAAATGATTTATCCATCCAGGAGATGAATCTATTATATCGTCACATTGATCAAGCGACTGATGTGTTAAGTTTTGAAAATAGTGATGACTTATTTGAACTAGGTGATGTATTTATCTCTATTGATAAAACAATAGAACAAGCCAAAAGTTATGGACATTCTTTTGAACGAGAACTTGCCTTTTTAGCAACTCATGGATTTTTACACTGCTTAGGGTATGATCATCTTTTAAAAGAAGAAGAAATAGAAATGAATCATTTACAAGAACACATTTTAAATGAGACAAAATACAAGAGGTGATACAATGGAACACATTTTAAAAATGGCAATTGATAATTTGCCTAATTCATATTCTCCTTATTCAAAATTTGCCGTTTCTGCTGTTTTAGAACTAAAAAACGGAAAAACATATAAAGGAGTAAATATTGAGAATGCAGCTTATGGACTAGCAAATTGTGCGGAAAGAAGTGCTTTATTTTCAGCATATTCTGATGGAGTCCGAAAAGAAGACATTAAACGAATTGTCGTCTATACCGACCACAATTATTTTGTATCTCCTTGTGGAGCTTGTAGACAAGTCATGAGAGAATTAATGGAAGACGACAGCGAAGTCGTCTTAGCAAATAATTTAGGTGAAACGAAGGTAGTCAAAAATGTTGAATTATTACCTTTTGGTTTTACAAACGAGGATCTTTAATGTTTAAGTCTGGATTTGTAACGATAATAGGAGAACCAAACGTCGGGAAATCGACGTTTTTAAACCAAGTTTTAAAACAAAAAGTGGCAATTGTTTCAAGTAAACCTCAAACAACGAGAAATGTATTCTCAGGAATTTATAATGACGCTGATTCTCAAATCATTTTTATGGATACTCCAGGAATTCATGAAGCAAAAACAAAACTTGGAGAATACATGACAAAGTCAGCCTTAAATACCATAAAAACCGTTGATTTGGTTTTATTAATGATTAACGCTTATGATGATGTCTTAGAACGTAATCTAGCTATTTTGAAAGAATTAGAAACGATTAAAACACCTGTATTCTTACTTATCAATAAATTAGATACTATTACCGACTATGAACGACTTCAACGTGCCATTGATATCTATAAAAACGCATTTCAATTTGCTGGAGTTTTCGCCATTTCTGCCTTAAAGGGCGATAATGTGATTTTATTGCTTTTAGATATCAAAAAAATGCTTCCTGAAGGCCCTAAATTCTATCCGGATGGTGAAATATCCGATCGACCAGAAACGTTTTTAATTCAAGAATTTATTCGAGAGAAAATCTTGGAATTAACAAGAGAAGAAGTTCCTCACTCGGTTATGGTATATTTAGAGGAAATGAAAAGCAAAAAGAAAATTATGAATATACGTGCCATAATAGTGGTTGAACGCACATCTCAAAAAGGAATTCTTATTGGAAAAAACGGGAAAATGCTAAAACAAATTGGGTCTCTTGCAAGACAAGACATTGAAAATTTGATTCAAAAGCAAGTATTTCTCGAATTATTTTGTAAGGTTGAAGCTGACTGGCGGAATCGAGAACATTATCTCAAAAATTATGGATACAAGCTTGATAGTGATAAATAGGAGATGCTTTTTTGGAAGAATTTGAAGGATTGATTTTAAAAAGAATCGATTACAAAGAATCGAGCAAAATCATTTATCTTTATACAGCAAAAGGACTGAAAAGTGTTCTTGTCCACGGGGCAAATAAACTAAATAGTCCTTATTTAGGTATGACAGAAACGCTCTCTTTAGTAAAAGTATTTTGCCAAGGGAAAAATCTAAAAGTGTTAAAAGATGCCTCTTTAATTTTGCAGTATTCTCTTATCAAAAACGATTTGAATAAATACACCTATGTGATGCATTTGTTTGAATTAATCTATCATTTTTCTGAAAACGAATTTGATCACGAAAAACTTTATATGTTTTTACTTAAGATTCTTATTTTGATTGAAACAACACCAGATTACATTCCCTATATTTATATGTTTGAAAGTAAACTGTTATACTTACTAGGGGTAAACCCTCTTTTCAAACAATGCGTTGTTTGTGGGAAAAAGGAGAACTTATTTTTCTCTATTAAGGAAGGCGGCATGTGTTGCCAGGAGCATTTTCATGAACCCCTTCGTTTTAAAGAAGAAGTGCTACTTCTTTTTCAAACGCTTTACTATTTCGACTTACAAACCAGTGAGTTACCTTTTATCGAAGAACCACTTTTAAAAGAATTAAGACATTTACTGGATTTATATTATGATTACCATTTGAATTTTCAAACCAAATCGAGAACGGTGCTAAAAGGACTAATTGGATATTAACCTTTAAGCCCGCTTTTTTCTTTTCAAAATCAAATAGTTATCTTTCTATATTAATCAATATACCTTGACTTTCTCACAAGAAAGCATATAATTAAAATGAAGTAGTATGCCTATTTTCGAGAGGATGATTTATTTGAACTATACACTAGAACAACTTGTCACGTATGCAAAACAATATGGTTTTATTTATCAAGGCTCTGAAATTTATGGAGGTCTTGCGAATACTTGGGATTATGGTCCACTAGGAGTAGAATTAAAAAACAACATTAAAAAGGCGTGGTGGGACGCTTTTGTCTCTAAGAATCCCTTAAATGTTGGACTTGATTCTGCCATTTTACTGAATCCTGAAACTTGGGTCGCAAGTGGCCATGTATCTGGATTTCAAGATCCTTTAATGGATTGTAAAAACTGTAAATCAAGACATCGTGCAGATAAATTAATCGAAAATGCTACCAAAGGAGAAATTGACGCCGGTGGTTGGAGCCATACTAAATTATACGATTATATTGTAGAACATAAAATTACTTGTCCTGTATGTGGAGCTTTAAACTATACAGAGGTTCGGGAATTTAATATGATGTTTAAAACAGCTCAAGGCGTTGTTGAAGACTCGAAAAACGAATTGTATTTAAGACCTGAAACGGCTCAAGGAATTTTTTTGAATTTTAAAAACGTTCAACGAACTTCAAGAAAAAAAGTTCCGTTTGGTATTGGACAAATCGGAAAATCATTTCGAAACGAAATCACTCCTGGAAATTTCGTGTTTCGCACGAGAGAATTTGAACAAATGGAACTGGAATTCTTTTGTGTTCCTGGCACAGAACTAAAATGGTTTGATTATTGGAAAATTTTCTCGAAAACTTTTTTAAAGGATTTGGGATTAAAAGAAGAAAATATTAAATTATATGATCACCCAGAAGAGAAATTATCTTTTTACTCTAATGGAACAACCGATATCTTATACAAGTACCCTTGGGGATTTGATGAACTATGGGGAATTGCTTCTCGTACTGATTACGATTTAAAACAACATCAAGAACACTCAAAAGAAAGTCTTGAATATCTTGATCCAGAAACAAATGAAAAATATTTACCTTTTGTGATTGAGCCTTCTTTAGGAGTAGAACGATTATTATTAGCCCTTCTTTGCGATTCACTTGATGAAGAAGAAGTTACACAAACTAAAGAAATGAGAACCGTTTTACATATCTCAAAAAAATTAGCACCTTATAAAGCGGCCGTGTTACCATTAATTAAAAAATACCATACCGACCTTGCTTTTGAAACCTATGAAATGCTTCTTCAAGACGTAGGTGTTGTTTACGACGACACAGGAAACATTGGAAAACGTTATCGAAGACAAGATGCAATTGGTACTCCTTATTGCATCACGATTGATAACGATTCCTTAATTGATCAAACGGTGACGATTCGGGAAAGAGATTCTATGAATCAAATTCGTTTGCCTTTAAAAGACGTTAAAGATTATCTTTTAGAACATACCAAATAAACCAATAAGAAGGTGAAAATGTGGCAATGATCAGCCAAAAAACAATTGACTTAATTCAAAACACGGCTGATATAGTAGACGTCGTCTCTGATTACGTCTCTTTACAGCCTGCTGGCAAAAACTTTAAAGGATTATGCCCATTTCATAGTGAAAAAACGCCTTCTTTTTTTGTTAGTAAAGAAAGAAACATCTTCAACTGTTTTGGTTGTGGAGAGAAAGGTGGCGCGGTTCAATTTCTTCAAAAATACAAAAACATTTCTTTTGTTGAAGCATTAGAACAATTAGCCCAAAAATATCACATTGAAATGGAAACAGATACAAAAATAAAACCTTCTTCTAATTTTGAGAGGTATTATCGTATCAACGAACAAGCCACAAAGTTCTATGAAATCAATTTAACCAATTTAGAAAAAGGTAAAACAGCACTTGACTATTTAATCAAACGAGGTCTAGATATCCATACCATTCAGTATTTTGAGATGGGATACGCTCCTAATGAATTTGATTCGTTATATCTTCAACTTCATTTAGAGTTTGAACCACTCGATCTTTTAGAAATTGGATTAATTAAAAAGAGTACAGATGCAGGATATTATGATTTGTTTCGAGACCGGATTATTTTTCCGATTCGAAATGAGCTAGGAAAAGTGGTTGGCTTTAGTGGAAGAATTTATCAAGATTTGCCACTCGAAGCCAAATACGTGAACTCACCTTTTACAAAAATATTTACAAAAGGTGAATTTTTATACAATTTAGATCGAGCCATTCCATTTATTAAAAGAGAAAAAAGAGTTGTTCTTTATGAAGGATTTATGGATGTGATTGCATCGGTAAATGCAGGAATAAAGGAATCTGTTTGTTCTATGGGAACTGCTCTAACTGAAATGCAAGCCAAATTAATCAAAAAATATACAGACACTGTCTTATTATGTTATGATGGAGATTCTGCTGGATTTGAAGCCATGCACAAAGCCATTCAAGTGTTAGAGGCACAACACTTGAATGTGAGTTTAATTCTTTTACCTGAAGAATTAGATCCAGATGACTATGTAAAAAAATATTCAAAATCTGATTTTTCACATTATCTTTCCAACAATCAAATCGATGTACATGAATTTAATTATCAACATTTAAAAAAGGATCTCGATTTTTCAAAAGCTTCTAATATCGAAAAATTGAAACTTAGCATGTTTGAGTATTTGATAAAATTAGATTCTGGAATGGTTATGGAGATTTACACAAAACGTTTAGCAGAAGACATTCAAGTAGATTTTGAAACGATAAAAAGTGATTTGCATCATTATCAATTAACCAAAATCATCTCTCAAACCTTAAACAACCGAAAAACAAAGTCTACCGATGTTGCTATCATGGAAAAAAATTATCAAGCAGAACTAACTTTAATGAATTATTATCTTAAGTCACAAGAGTTTAGAGAAATTATCGATAGAGAATTGACTTCCTATTTTGCAAAAGACCCATTAATTAAAGAAATCTTAATTAACATCCTTGAACTCGTCGAAACAAAGAAAGACGGGCAAATGGATCGTCAATTATTAAAACAATTTAGTGCGCAAAAGCAAAAAACAGTCGAAAGCAGACTATTAGATAAAAACTATTCCTATAGTCTTGAGGATTTAACTCAATTAATTATGACGGTAAAATGCAGAGACATTGAACTAGAAATAGAAGAATTAAAAAAAATAGCCGAAGAATATAAAAAGACCGATCAATCAAAATATTTAGAAATTCACAGTAAAATCAAAACATTAAAACACAAAATCGACGCCTTAAGAAAGGATACATTATGGAAAAAAACGAAATAATTAAAATCTTAATTAAGCTTTGGGAAGAACAAGGTTTTTTAACGCTTGAAGATGTCAAAAAATACGCAGAGGATACTTCACCTTTATACGATGAATTAATACTTTTACTTGAAGCCGAAGGCATCAATCCAGATGAATACATCGATTTATCAGAACTCGATGAATTAGAAGAAGAGGAAGAAGCCAAAACTCCCGAAGAAGAAAATTCAGAAGAAGAGGATGATTTTATCGACTTAGACGAATTGTCTGATGAAGATATTCCAGAAGAAGAATTAATTGATTTTGATTATGCCAAAGAAATCGAAGAAGAATTAATGATGGAAAAACAATTCGATTCGAATGTATCTATTAAAGTAGACGATCCCGTACGCATGTATTTAAAAGAAATTGGACGAGTGGAACTTTTAACCTCTGATGAAGAGTATGAACTCGCAACGATTATTAGTCGTTCGCGTAAAGGAAAAGATATTTACGAGCAAAAAGTCAAAGATGGTGAATCCATTTCTACAGAAGAATTAGCTGAATTTGAAGAATTATTCAAACGAGGAGAATTCTCAGAGAAAAAACTAGTAGAAGCAAATCTAAGGCTTGTTGTTTCGATTGCAAAAAGATACGTAGGACGAGGAATGCAATTTTTAGATTTGATTCAAGAAGGGAATATGGGTCTAATGAAGGCCGTTTATAAATTCGATCACACAAAAGGGTTTAAGTTTTCAACGTATGCTACTTGGTGGATTCGACAAGCCATTACCAGAGCCATTGCCGATCAAGCAAGAACCATTCGTATTCCAGTTCATATGGTCGAAACAATCAACAAATTAGTTAGAACCCAACGCACTTTAACTCAAAAATTAAAAAGAGAACCTCATCCAGATGAAGTAGCAGCTGAAATGAAAATTTCTGTAGAAAAAGTTCAAATTATCCAAAAAGTAGCTCAAGAACCGATTTCACTTGAGTCTCCAGTTGGTGAAGAAGAAGACTCTTCTTTAGGCGATTTTATTCCAGATCCAGATACCTTAACACCTTATGAATATACATCAAAAGAAATGTTAAAAAGAGAACTAGATTCTGTGCTAGAAACGTTAACTGATCGTGAAGAAAAAGTCCTAAGAATGCGTTTTGGATTATTAGATGGAAGAACAAGAACCTTAGAAGAAGTAGGCAAAGAATTCGGAGTTACAAGAGAAAGAATTCGTCAAATAGAAGCAAAAGCACTTCGAAAATTACGCCATCCATCTAGAAGCAAGAAATTAAAAGATTTTACTAACGGCAGACAATAATGCATTTAAGCCCTAGACTAGAAGCCGCTTTATCTTTTATAGATGGGTTTGAGGTTTTAGCTGATGTGGGAACCGATCACGCTTATTTACCCATTCAAGCGGTGTTACTTCATAAAGTAAAAAAAGCAATTGCCTCAGACAATAAAAAAAAGCCTTTAGAAAATGCCATCCAAAACATTACGAAAGCAGGACTCGCACAATCCATTAAAGTAATTGAATCAGATGGATTAAGCCATTTAACCAAAGAAGTTGATTGCATCTCTTTGCTTGGAATGGGAGGAGAATTAATATCTTCTATTTTATCCAAAGCAGATTTATCAAATGTGAAGCGACTTGTTTTAGGCCCGAATTCAGATGCTTTTTTACTTCGAGATTGGCTTCAAAAAAACGATTTTTTAATCATAGATGAAATGTATATTCAAGATAAATCCATCCACTATCAAATTATGGCTTGCCTTCATGGAACCATGGAATTATCTGATATGGAAAAAGAGTTTGGTCCCATCATTTTGAAACAAAAAAATCAAATATTTCTTGAATTCATCGATTCTTTGATATTAAAACTTGAAAACGCAGTCAAAAAAACAAAACAAGAAGACACAAAATTGCTTCTTAATAAACGATTAAATGCTTTGAAGGAGTTGACAAAATGAATTCCATTGATGTCATAAAATATTTAGAATCTTATTATCCTAAAACGCTTGCCTATGAATGGGACAATGTTGGACTACAAGTAGGAACGCTTAACAAAAAAATTAAAAAATGTTTAATTACCTTAGATGTTACAAAAGAAGTAGTAAAAGAAGCCATCGATAAAAAAGTTCAATTGATTATTTCTCATCATCCACTTCTATTTAAACCGCTATTATCGGTTCAAATCGATACTCCTCGTGGATGGATCATTCATCATTTAATTAAACAAGATATCTCAGTGTATTCCATTCATACCAATTATGATTTAGCAACAGGCGGAATGAACGATGAATTTGCAAAAATTTTAAAAATTCAATCTCCTAAATTGCTTGATGAAGAAGAAAATATCGGCAGATATGGCGAAATTGAAGAAACATCGATGACGGAATTTATTCAATTTGTCAAAAAGAAATTAGAAATTGATCAAGTAAGATTGATTGGTTCTCTTGATAAAACGATTAAAGTAGTTGGAATTTCTGGAGGATCTGGATCTGCTCATTTGTTTCAGGCTAAACGTAAAAACTGTGATGTATATTTAACAGGAGATGTCACCTATCATACTGCCTTAGATGCCCTTCAAATTGGTCAATGCGTGTTAGACATAGGGCACTATGCCGAAAAAATCTTTAAAAAAGCCATTGCTTCAAAATTAAGAGTCGAATTTCCAGAAATTGACTTTATGATATCTGAAATGAATACAGACCCCTATCTTACGATTTAAAAAGATGCTTTTCGCATCTTTTTTTTGTTTTTTACCCTTGATTTCTAAAAAAGACTATGGTACAATATGGTTTGAAATTCAAAATATTTGAAGTTAAAACAATCTAAGGAGAAAAATAATGGGAAAAATTGGCATTGCAGTATGTGGAAATTCAGGAATTGATTATTTAGTTCATGATAAAGAAATTAGAATCTTTCGTTCTCTGCTCTTAATTGAAGAGAAAGAATACGAAGATTTTGTGGAAATCAATTCGGACGATTTTTATGAAAGAATTACCAAAAATCCCGAACTAGACATCAAAACAGCTCAAACATCTACCGGCAAAATCTACGAAATGTATCAAGAAATGGTCGCTTCTGGTTATGATGAATTAATCATCATTACGATTTCAAAACATTTAAGCGGTACATATCAAAACGCTGTTTTAGCCGCTAAAATGTTAGAAAATACCGTTGTCCATGTTTTTGATTCATTATCGGTATCTTATGTAGAAGCTTTAATGGCATCTACTGCTAAAAAAATGTCGAATGAAGGAAAATCATCAAGTGAAATTTTAACGTCTTTAGAATTTATCCGAGATCATAATCGTATTTACGTCACAGTAGATACTTTAAAATATTTAGTAAAAAACGGTCGTTTATCCAATGCAGCTGGTTTTTTTGGTTCTTTACTGAAACTGAAACCTTTGCTTGAAGTAAATGCAGAAGGAAAAGTGGTAACGGTCGATAAAATTCGTACGACTCAAAAAGCAAGAGAAGTAATGCTTGAAAAATTCTTAAATGATATTAAAGGAAAAAAAGTTGAAATCTTTATCATTTACACCAATAACATGGAAGAAATGTTAGATCTTCAAGAAAAACTTGAAGAAATAGATGGAATTTCAGAAGTGAAAATGATTCCACTTACTCCAGTTGTTGGATGTCATGCAGGTCCCAAAACAATGGGACTTGGATATATCGAAAAACTATAGGAGGAATTATGACGGAAGCTAAACGAATTATAAACGAATTATTGGTCGAAATTTTTAATAGAATTTTAGCCATTGAAGGCGAAGCCTTAAAACAACAAGGTATCAAACTCTCTATGAGTGAAGTTCATGTCCTTGAAGCCATATCTAATGTAGATGAGCCTACCATGACAAACATATCATCAAAACTAGGAATTACAGTTGGTTCTGCAACTACCGCCATTAATACGCTCGTTCAAAAAGGGTATGTCAACCGCGAACGTGACGATTTAGATCGTAGAAAAGTTCTAATCACCCTAAATTCAAGGGCGAACGAAGTTTTACAAGTACACTCTGTTTTTCACCAAAAGATGATTGATTCTGTCTTTGAAGATTTAAAAATCGAAGAAGATGAAGTCTTAATCGCCTCATTAAAAAGAGTCTCCTCATATTTCAAAAAATAGATATTTCCAAAACAAAAAAATAGCGGAATTTTCGCTATTTTTTGTTTATATTTAAATTTAGTTATTCAGCAATAATACAATCAACTGGACAATTGACTTCGCATACGCCACAGTCAATACATTGTTCAGGATCAATCACATAAATATCTCCAGCTGTAATGCAATCTACTGGACAATCTTCTTTACAAGTCCCGCAAGCGATGCATGTATCCAAGATTTTTCTTGGCATTATTTTCCCTCCCTCACTTATAAAAAAACTCTTCTTTCATATTGTATCAATCATTGCTTGATTTGTAAAGTTTTAATTGATAAATTTTACAAAATATCATTCATAGTTCCACTAAGTGAAATAAATAATATTTCTTGATTTAACGGGGTATTTTTGATACAATTAACCTTGATAAGAAGGAGTGATTAAAATGCTGCCAGTATGGTTACAAATCGTCTTGCCAATCGTTACCCTTTTAGTGGGATTAGTAGTTGGATTTTTTTTAAGTAGAAAATATTTTAAAAGTTACCTTGAAAAGAACCCCCCCATTAGTGAGCCTATGGTTCGTGCAATGATGTCGCAAATGGGAAGAACCCCATCTGAAAAACAAGTTAGACAAGTAATGGTTTCTATGAAACAAGCAAAATAAATTTCGGTTTTATTCATAATCATAAAAAGAATAAAAACATTTATTGAAAGGAGAAGTAATAGTAATATATTACAACATACTTATGGATATAGATGCTTTATTACTTCTTAGTATTGTAATAACACTGGTATATTTCTTGTTTATAGAGCTATTTTCGGTGTTATTTCGATTAACGGGATTATCAAAATCAAAAGCCAAATTTCAAGTGATTTCGTTATTAACCAATAGCGGATTTACAACTCAAGAGGCTGAATTAATTGTAAGCAATCGTTACCGAAGAAAGCTTGCGAGTTTTACGATGTTTTTTGGGTATTTATTGACGGTCGCAGTGATTTCGATGCTTGTCAATGTTTTTATGACTTTATCCACATCAGCTTCACAAGATATTTGGAAATTTGTGATTCTGTTAGCTGCGTTTATTGTCTTTCTTTTTGTTTTTAGTAAAATTAAATTTGTCGAAAAATTTGCTAGAAAAATAACCGAAAAAATAGCAATTAAATTCTTGTTTGGAAAAAAGACAAATGTCATTGAAGTATTAGATAATTATGATCAAAATGTCATTGCAGAAGTGTTCATCACATATCTTCCAAAAATCTGCGATGGCGTAACTTTAGCGCAAAATCAAATTAAATTACTCCATGGAATTCAAGTGTTGGCGATTAAAAGAAATGGCCATATTAAGACTGGAATCAATGGAGACGATCAAATTATGGCTGGAGATTTAGTAGTTGTTTTTGGCGAAAGTAAAAATATTAAAAATGTTTTCTTAAAATTGGATCATTCTGATGAAATCAAAGAGTAAAATTTTTAAATAATAGTAAAAAGAGAGTGAATCACACATGTGATTACACTCTCTTTTCTTCTTATTTATCTTTGTTTTTTTTAAGAAATAAGTCTAACTTATCAAAAAGTTTTACTCGATTTTCTGTACCATTTTTTAAGCGAACGTAATTTCCTCTATGTCGAATGATTATAATTGAAACGGCAAGCAACGTGATAATGACAAGAACCAAATCTGCCTGGTAAGTAAAGTGCAAAACCACCACCAAGAAAAGAGTTAATAACGCAGAGACGGTTGAAGATACAGAAACATATCTCGAACAATATTCGGTAATCAAGAAGACAGGAAGAATTATGACACCAATCCAAGGATTATAAGCAATTAATAATCCGAAAGATGAAGCAACTCCCTTTCCGCCTTTAAATTTAAACCAAATCGGATATACATGCCCAATGACTGAAGCTA
The DNA here is from genome assembly GCA_018818595.1 of Bacillota bacterium. Classification (NCBI taxonomy): domain Bacteria; kingdom Bacillati; phylum Bacillota; species Bacillota bacterium. The sequence continues at coordinate 91,609 of JAHIRM010000036.1, read as the reverse complement.
AGCCATAAACCAAAGGGTGAAACAACTCAAGACCCGAAAATAAATTTGTATAAAGCATCAAAGCAACTAAAAGCCCACTTTTACATGTGTCAAGGATTAAAACTGTAAAACCAATCGGTTTTCCTAGAACACGAAATGCATTGGTAGTTCCTAAATTACCACTACCAAATTTTCGAATATCTTTGCCTTTAATCAAAATACCAAGTATATAGGAAAACGGTATTGAACCGAGTAAATACGCCAAAATTACAAACAATATACCAATCATTTTAAAAACCTCCGTAATCTTGAAAATTATACCATGAAATCGTAAAAAAGAAAGATATATTTGTAAAAGTTTGTTATAATAGAAGTGAAGAAAAAGGGGTCATGTGCATGAGTGCTAAAATCACAGAACAATATAACGCCCAGTCCATTCAAATACTCGAAGGATTAGAAGCGGTCAGAAAACGTCCAGGAATGTATGTTGGTTCCACCGATGCTAGAGGACTACATCATCTCGTTTGGGAAGTCATCGATAACTCGATTGATGAAGTCCTTGCAGGGTTTGGTAAAAATATAAAAGTAGTTGTCAAAGAAGATAACTCTATTTTAGTTATAGATGATGCAAGAGGAATGCCTGTTGATATGCATCAATCAGGAGTTTCAGCCGTTGAAGTCATTTTTACAAAACTTCACGCAGGTGGCAAATTTGGTACTAGTGGGGTTTATAAAGTATCAGGAGGACTACATGGAGTAGGAGCTTCTGTTGTCAATGCTTTAAGTGAATTTTTAGAGGTTACAGTACATCGAGACGGATTAATGTATCAGATGCGTTTTGAAAATGGTGGAAAAAAAGTAAAAGAATTGATTGTGATTGGAGAAACCAAAAAATCAGGTACTGAAGTTTGGTTTAAACCAGATCCAACCATTTTTTCTACAACCCTATTTCATTTTCAAACCCTTGAAGAGCGAATTCGTGAAAGCGCCTTTTTAATCAAAGGATTAAAAATGCAGTTAATTGATGAACGGTCTAAACAAAAAGAATCGTATTATTATGAAGATGGTATTAAAGCATATGTTGATTTAATCAATCAACAAAAAACGCCAGTTCACGACACCGTTTATTTTGAAGGATCTTCTAATGAAATAGAAATAGAACTTTCTTTTCAATATTCGAATGCATATTCTGAAAACATCATCTCTTTTGTGAACAATGTCAGAACCAAAGATGGTGGAACTCATGAAACGGGATTTAAATCTGCTTTTACCAAAGTATTTAATGATTATGCCAGAAAAATGGGCATGTTAAAAGATAAAGATCAAGGACTTGAAGGTGCTGATATTAGAGAAGGATTAACCGTTATTATTTCAGTACGGATTCCTGAAAATCTTTTGCAATTTGAAGGACAAACAAAAAACAAATTAGGTTCACCAGAAGCAAGACCCTGTGTTGAAAATGTCGTCTACGAAAAATTTAACATCTATATGACTGAAAACCCACAAATTGCGGCTACTTTAATAGAAAAAGCTATAAACGCAAGAAACGCTCGTGATGCAGCTAGAAAAGCAAGAGAAGACGCAAGACTAGTAAAGAAAATCGCTAAGAAAGAAACCATTTTATCAGGAAAATTATCCCCTGCTACTTCGAAAAACCCTAAAATCAATGAACTTTTCTTAGTGGAAGGAGATTCCGCCGGAGGTTCCGCAAAACAAGGTAGAAACCGACTCTTCCAAGCCATACTTCCTTTAAGAGGAAAAGTAATTAACTCTGAAAAACAAAAAATGGAAGACGTATTAAAAAACGAAGAAATTGGAACCATTATTTCAACAATAGGAGCAGGACTTGGAAGCGAGTTTTTAGCTTCAAAATCCAATTATAATAAAGTAATCATTATGACCGATGCCGATACAGATGGAGCACATATCCAAGTATTACTTATTACATTCTTTTTTAGATATATGCGTCCACTTGTAGAATCAGGAAAACTCTATATTGCCCTACCCCCTCTTTACAAAATATCAAAACTAGGTCGAAAAGAAGAGATTACTTACGCATGGAACGAAGATGACAGAGAAGAAATCTGTAAAAAATATAAGAATTATAATATTCAACGCTACAAAGGACTTGGTGAAATGAATGCCACTCAACTTTGGGATACAACCATGAATCCACAAACAAGAACTTTGATTCAAGTGCGAATTGAAGATTTAGCAGACGCAGACCAAAGAATATCCATTTTAATGGGTGACAAAGTAGAACCAAGAAAAGAGTGGATTGATACATTTGTTTCCTTTGAAAGCGAAGACAACTTCAGGATTAAGGGGGAAGAATAATGGCAAAATCTGTTAAAAATAAGATTGACGTTTTTCTTGACGAAAAAATCATCCCCGAAAATCTAGAATCCATTATAGGTGATCGTTTTGGTAAATATTCAAAATACATTATCCAAGATAGAGCCTTACCTGATGTAAGAGATGGCCTAAAACCAGTTCAAAGAAGGATTTTATATGCTATGCATGCTTTAGGCATGGCTTCAGACAAACCCTATAAAAAGTCAGCTAGAATCGTTGGAGAAGTCATTGGTAAATTCCATCCTCATGGAGATACATCCGTATACGACGCCATGGTTCGAATGAGTCAAACTTGGAAAATGGGCACCTTACTAATTGACATGCATGGAAACAATGGGTCCATTGATAATGACCCTGCAGCTGCCATGCGTTATACAGAAGCAAGACTTACTCCTTTTGCGGAAAGTTTATTAAAAGACATTGACAAACGCACCGTAAAATTCATCCCAAATTTCGATGATGAAGAATATGAACCAGTCGTTTTACCAGCTAAATTTCCAAATCTTTTGGTAAATGGTGGCATGGGAATGGCAACGGGTTATGCAACCAACATCCCTCCTCACAACTTAAATGAAGTTCTTCAAGCCGCAATCTATAAAATTGTTCATCCAAACGCTACTGTTTCGGATTTAGTAGAAATCATGAAGGGGCCTGATTTTCCAACAGGAGCTATTGTTGAAGGCATTGATGAAATCAAAAAAGCGTTTGAAACTGGAAAAGGTCGCATCATTATCAAAAGCAAAGTGGAAGTGACAGAAACTGCTTTAATTGTTACTGAAATTCCTTATGAAGTCAACAAATCTGACTTAGTACGAAAAATAGATGATATTAAGATTAAGAAAAAAATCGATGGAATTATTGAAGTAAGAGACGAATCCGATCGAGAAGGCTTAAGAATTGTCATCGACATAAAAAAAGAGATTTCGTCTGAAGTTGTTTTAGCTTATCTCTTAAAAAACACGGACTTAAGTGTTGCTTTTAACTATAATGTTGTTGCAATTGATCAAAAAAGTCCAAAACAACTTTCATTGATTGAAATTTTAGATAGTTATATTCAACATCAAAAAGAAGTCATTAGAAATCGTTCAAACTATGAATTAAGAAGAGCAGAAAAAAGAAAACACATTGTGGAAGGCTTTTTGATGATGGTAGACGTGCTCGATGAAGTGATTCGCTTGATTCGAGCTTCTTTAGGAAAAAAAGACGCCATCGATAAACTAGTAAACGCCTTTGATTTTTCTGAAGCTCAAGCAGATGCTATTGTGTCCTTACAACTATATCGCCTATCAACCACTGATGTCGATGAAATGAGAAAAGAACATCATGAATTGCAAAAAGTAATTAGTGGATTAAGCAAAATCTTAAACAACGAATTAGAACTCGAAAACGTTATTGTTAAAGAATTAAGTGAATTAAACGAACGTTTTCCATCACCAAGAAGAAGTCAAATCATCGAAGAAATAAAAAAAGTTGAAATTGATGAACAAGAATTAATCGAAAACGAAAACGTTGTTGTTATGGTAACCAAAGACGGATACATTAAACGCTCTTCTTTAAAATCTTTTCAAGCAACGAATGCTGAACCTGGATTAAAACAAGAAGACTATATTTTGAAACAACAAGTCGTTAATACCAGAGAAACATTACTTATTTTTACAAATCTTGGGAATTACATCAACATCCCTGTCTATAAAATCCCAGATATGAAATGGAGAGATTTAGGAGAATTTATTGGAATATATGCTCCTTTAATGGACGAAGAAACCTTGATTGATTTCATCGTCATTTCGGATTTTGATATTATAACCACTATCCTTTTAGCAAACCAAGAAGGTCAAATTAAACAAGTCAATCTTTCTGAATTTCAACAAATTCGTTTTAATAAGACATACAACTGTATGCAAGCAAGTAAAATCAATAACTTAGTATCGATTGATTTAAAAGAACCATACGATACCGATGTAATTGTTGCATCTGAAAAGGGATATCTCTTAAAATATGAAGAAAGCGAAGTTCCTATTCAAAGCTTAAGCGCAAGAGGCGTAAAAGGAATGAATTTACGTGATGATGTCTTAATTGGCGCTAAGTTTGCTTCTTTAATTAGCAAAGATGAAATTTTGCTTTTGACCAATCGCGGAGGATTAAAACGCGAATTTGTGCAAAACATCGAAAGAGGTCACCGACCTGCAAAAGGAAAACTTTATTTAAAACATGTGAAGACCAATCCTTACGAGTTCGTAGGAATGATTTGTGAAAATGTTTTTCGATTGAAAGAATTCATTACATTTCGAATTATCACAAATAAAGATAGTTTAGTCATTCCAGGAGTCGATTTAAAATCAGATCGATTTGAACATGGTATTCCTTATCTTGAAAAAGAGGCCATTCCATTGTTTTTACAAATGGATAAAAACCAACAAAAAGAAACCAACCGGATTTTAAACAAACTCTTAAAAGATTCTGAATCCGGAATCATTGAAGAAGAAACCAAAGAAGAAATAGATGATAATATCTTTTTAGAATTAGAAAAAATTATTTCAAGTAATACTCCTTCTTCTGAAAAAAAAGCTGAAGAAGAGGAAGAGGAAGAGGACGATGAATACATCGTTCAACAAACCTTATTTTAATATTCACATATTAGACACACTTACCGTATATAATATATAAAACAGAAATGAAAGACAGAATGGAGCATAAAGATGAAAAAAATCATTTTAAGTATTTTAGTGATTGGAGTGACGCTTTTTTTAGTTGGGTGTGATTTTGGAAGCACGACAACTACCACGGTCACGACCATCACAACCGAAGAAGATACTACCATTTACGAAATATATACTGTTTTAGAACTTCAATCGATTGACATGAGTAAATCATACATTTTAATGAATGATTTAGATTTACAAGATATCGAATGGATTCCGCTTGGCAGTTACTTAACTCCTTATGATGGAACATTTGATGGAAATGGATTTACTATTTCTAATATGAGTATTACCAACAAAAACGATTACTATAATGGATTATTCGCATCTATTTCAGGAAACATTTTAAATTTAACACTTGATCAAGCAAGCATTGCCTATTCGTCTAATTTTATTAGTTATGCTGGACTACTTGCAGGCTCTACAACTGGAGATGTTACAAACGTAACCGTTAGTGGGGACATCACCATTACAAGTACTTCTGGGAATACTTATGTTGGATTGCTTGCAGGATTTACAAGTGCTAACATTACCGCTACCATGATTGCTGAAGAATTTGTTCCCAATACGATTTCTGGTATCTATGCTGAAGGTTCCATTGATGCAACTTGTCCCAATTTCTTGTTTGCGGGAGGATTAATTGGAAAAGCCTATAACTCAGAAGTATTAGATTCTTTTGTGAATGTAGGTATTACAGCAAAGACAAACATTTATAGGGCATATGTTGGTGGTTTAATTGGCCACCATTATGGAGGCATTTTAATTGGCTATGAAGAATTCGTAGATTCTACCGATATTTTAATCGCCCGAAACCTAGTGTTTTCTAATATAGAAGTTACTTCAAACGGTACAAATACTTCAATTGGTGGAATAGTAGGATATAGTCAATACAGCGTTGTAAAAGATAACATTGCTTCAACTTCAGTCAGTGTTTCAGGGGAATCCATCTATTTTGGTTCTTTCTTAGGAGAAAGTTGGAATTCAACACTTGAAGATTCACTTGGTATAAGTGATGTTACTATTGAAGAAACAGAAACACAAATTCTTGAGTTAAATAACGTTGTTGGTATAAGTAATTTAGAAAGTGTAAAGACCAATCTATATTATGTAATCAGTTCAAACTTAACCGTTACCTTAGAAGAAGCGACTTTAGCTACATCCCTTCAAATTACCGATGAAACTTGGCTCAACTCAACTTTTGATTTTACACTTAACCACAGTTATTTTACGGAAGCTCTCGCTCTTCTTTCGGAGTAATAGATGAATATATTTAAAAAACGGCTATAGGCCGTTTTTTCTATAAAACGACGTCACTTATCGCGTTTTGAATATGTTTAAAGAAGAAAATAATTAAATTTCACTTGAATCGATATCATTTATATTTAGATATGATATAATATTTAAAGGGTGATTTTATGAACTGTATGAGCAATTTATCGAGAACACCAATACCAAATGATATCTTCATTAGTACGTTAAAACTATATTATCAAATGGGAAAAAATGATTTTTATCAAAGTTTGTTTAAACCAGATTTTGATTTTATCAGTAAGCAAGTAGCCTACCAAGAAGCCTACTCTTTTTATAAATGCTTTTTTACAGATTATAAAATTCAAGAATCGAGACTTAGAACCTTACAACTTGATTCCACTGTACCAAAAAACAAAGCTGAATCACTTTATAAAAACATTCTAGCAATTTTTTTGATGATTCACTCTGCACATTCAGAACCATTTCATTTGTCTGTTACAGAAATAAATGATTTAGTAAAGTGGCTCTTTAAAGACGTATATGGTCCAGAAAAATTACAATATAGAAAACTAGAAAGACAAAAACATTCTTTACTAACCAGTGAATCAGTTTCAAGAAGAGAGCACCTCGAAGAATTAATTAAAAAATTAGAAGAACTGAAAAAAACGAATTTATATGAATCCACATTTCTCTATTTAAATTTTGCAATTGATTTTTTAAACATGGAGATCTATAAAATTCAAGAAAATGATATCATAGCATTATTAATTATTTATATTTTATGTATGCAAGAAGGACTTTTAGTAACCAAATACGTGTCTTTCTTTAGCAAGTTACTACTTAACATCACCGAGTTTAAAGCAGCATTAGATAAAACCAAATTTGGATGGTCGGAAGGTTTTTCCGAAATGATGCCATTGCACCGATTTATTTTAAAACACTATTACCAGTTGTATATTGATTTGTCCGATTATGCAAGAGATTATCAATACGAATCATCACTTGAAATCTCAAAATCAGATTACATCGAAAATACAATTGATAAACTTTCTGAAGTCTTTTCCAAAGAAGACATTAGACTAAAACACCCTTTGATTTCTGATTCAACCATTAATCGAACGTTAAAACGACTTCAAGAAGAAAACAAAATTCGACCACTTGGCAAAGGAAGAAGTGCAAAGTGGGTAAAATTATATCAAAAAGAACAAAAGAAAACCATTACGACACAATTAAATTTTGATTTAGGAGAAGAATCATGAATTCAACCATTCAACTCATTAAAAACGCTTTAAAAGAAGATATGCCTCATGGAGATATTTCAACCGATTCTTTGTTTAAAGACGAAATCTCTGAAGCTCGCCTTATCGCCAAAGAATCTGGCGTTCTTTCAGGCATGAACATCTGTCAACTCACGTTCTTAGAAGTGGATCCAAGCCTTGAATTTACTGTTTTATTCAAAGACTCATGCCACGTGTCAAAAGGAGAAGTTATCGCTTTGGTAAAAGGGCGTACTAAATCCATTTTAAAAGCAGAAAGAGTCGCACTTAATTTTTTACAACGCATGTCAGGAATCGCAACGCTTACTGCTAAATTTGTCGAGAAGACAAAGGGAACAAACGCTATGATTTTAGATACGAGAAAAACGACTCCTACACTAAGAATTTTAGAAAAACAAGCTGTGCTAGATGGTGGCGGGAAAAATCATAGAATGAATTTGTCAGAAATGGTTATGTTAAAAGACAATCACATTCAAGCTGCTGCTTCGATAACTCGTGCAGTTGAAATAGTAAAAAGTAAAATTCCTTCCTCGATGAAAATAGAAGTGGAAGTAGAAACTATAGAGGGATTTATCGAAGCCTTATACACACCATGCGATATCATCATGCTCGATAATATGTCACTAGAAAACATGAAAAAATGTGTTTCATTAAATCAAAACAAAAAGAAACTAGAAGCGAGTGGAAATATGACACTTGATCGAATTGAAGAAGTGTCAAAGACGGGAGTTGACTATATTTCGGTAGGTCAACTCACTCATTCGTATCAATCTTTAGATATTTCGCTAAAATTTTAGTTAATTTTTGATTCACCCTATGCAAAAAAATACATTTTTTGTATAATAACATATTAAGAAAAGAGTGATTTTTCTTGTTAAAGGCCAAATACAGATGGAATATTCTTCAAAAAGGAATCGTTCCCAATGATTCAATTTACGAAGTGATACTCAAAAACAGAGGAATCGACGATCCCGATCACTTTTTCTCTATGGGACAAGAAATGTTAATTGATCCTTTTTTACTAAAGGGAATGGACAGAGCCGTAGCCCGAATTTTAAAAGCAATCTCCGCCTCAGAAAAAATATTAATCTATGGCGATTATGATTGCGATGGAGTCACAGCTATTTCTGTATTATATCGTTCTTTAAAACGGATGAAGGCAAACGTCTATTATGATTTGCCGAATCGATTTGTGGATGGATATGGATTAAATCCAAGAGCGGTGGAAAAAATCATTAAAGACAACTATCAACTTGTCATTACAGTGGACAATGGTATTACTTGTAATGATGAAGTCAAGAGGTTAAACGATGCATCCATTGACACCATTATTACCGATCATCACGAAATAAAAGATGAGTTACCAGATGCCTTTCAAATCCTTCACACCAAATTAAGTGAAAACTACCCTTTTAAAGAAATCGCAGGAGTCATGGTCGCATACAAGCTTGCTAGCGCCCTTTTAAACGATCCCCTCGTCGAATATATGGATTTGGTTATGATTGGTACCATAGCGGATTTAATGCCCTTAGAAAACGAAAATCAAGCAATGGTGAACTTAGGAATTGCTCAATTGCGAAAAACAAAAAACTTAGGGTTAAAAAAGCTAATTGAGTTTTCTCATTTAGATATCATCAATGAAACAGCTGTTGCTTTTAAAATCGCTCCCAAAATAAATAGTTCTGGGCGACTTGGAAAAGCGCTTGAAGCTGTAAAGTTGCTGGTTACTGATTCTGAACTTGAAGTCAACAATTTAATTTTGCAGATAGAAGAAAATCATGCCTTTCGAAAAGATTTAACCGAAGAAGCTTTTGCACTATGTGAAAAACTTGTCAACGAAGAAGATGACGTGTTGGTTATATCTTCTTTGTTGCTACACGAAGGGATTATTGGAATTTGTGCTCAAAAAATAGCTGAAAAATATCAGAAATCCACTTGCGTTATTACATTAGACGAAGACGGTATTGGCAAAGGATCTATGAGAAGTTTTGGTGGAGACAATATTTTAAAAATGCTAGAAAGCAATCAACACCTTTTGCTAAAGTACGGAGGTCATTCTCAGGCAGCAGGACTTCAAGTTGCCAAAGAAAACATTGGTTTATTAAAAGAAGGATTTTTAAATATGACGTCTTCGAAAGATAATCTATCTTTGGAAGTGGATATGGAAGTGGATTTAAGTCACACCCATGTGGAAACCGTTAAAAAACTTCAAGACAAATCTTTTTTTACCGCTAAATTTTTATTTCAAAATTTAGTCGTAAAAGGCAAACAAAAGTTGGGAAATAAACACACCAAATTAACTCTTGAAACGTCTGGGTTACTCTATGAAGCGTTAATGTTTAATAGTTTAGAGTATTATTTTCAACTCGAAGTAGAAGATATTATTTCGGTAATTGGAGGATTAAACATTAACACTTGGAGAAAAAAACAATCGATTCAAATCATGATAAAAGATTTGAAGTGCAATCATACTCAAGTTCTTGATTTTAGGAATCCCAGTTTTTATAAAGAAGGAGCTATTTGGTTAAAACCAGTTGGATTAACCATTGATGATGACACTTGCTTGAATTATTCTTTAAAAACGTTACTTCAAGATCAAAAACCAGATACCATTTATCTGTTACCTTCAAGACAAACGTTTTCGCTTCATGAAGTATTAAAGAAAGAAACACTCGCAATGATTTACAAAGCGATTCCAGAAAATGACAATATTTCGTTTTTCATTCTCCAGGAAAAAACAAAACTTCCTCTTTGGGCTTTAAAAAGAATTGTCGATGTGTTTCTTGAGTTAGAATTTATTAAAAAAACAGAAGAAGGATATTTTAGACTTCCATCAAATGAAAAACAAGAATTGAACCGTTCGAAAAAGTACCTTGAATTAGTTGCTTTAAAAGAAAGGATTGATTGGCTTTATACAGAACCAATCTACGTTATAAAAAAATATCTACTTAACCTATTGGAGGCATAACATGAACTTTGAATCTTATATTAAAAACGTCCCAAATTTTCCAATTGAAGGCATTCAATTTAAGGACATAACTCCGTTAATCGGTGATGGAGCTGCTTTTCATCAAGCAGTACAAGAATTAGCCGATTTTGCCAAAAGCTTACACGCAAACGTAGTAGTAGGACCAGACGCGAGAGGTTTCATTATCGGTGCACCAGTTGCTTGCATGCTTAGTGCGGGCTTTGTACCGGTAAGAAAACCCGGAAAACTTCCTCGAGAAGTTTTATCTTACGCCTACGATTTAGAGTATGGAAGTAATGTCTTATGCATCCACAAAGATGCCGTTAAAAAGGGAGATAACGTCGTTATTATGGACGACTTACTCGCAACAGGTGGCACCATGGAAGCTTCCATCAAATTAGTAGAAGAAACCGGCGCAAAAGTCGTAGGACTTGGCTTTTTAATTGAACTTATCGATTTAAAAGGCAGAGACAAACTAAAAGATTATCCCATTAAAGTTTTAATCCAATACTAAGCAAGTCAAAAAGGTAAAGCAAAGGAGGCAACATTTTTGTTAAGAGAAGCTGCTTATTTACCTATAAAAGAAGCAATCGCTCCTTACTTATCCCGATCAGAGCACCTCGATTTCATCAGGCGCGCTTTTGACTATGCTTATGATAAACACGACGGACAATTAAGAAAATCTGGAGAACCTTATATCAATCATCCAGTACAAGTTGCTGTAACGCTTGCAGAATACCGAGTGGATCCTAATACCATTGCTGCAGGATTGCTTCATGATATCTTAGAAGATACCACCGCAACTTATCAAGAAATCAAAGAGTTATTTGGACTAGAAGTTGCAGACATTGTCGAAGGATTAACCAAATTACATTTATTACAATACGAAGGCTCAAAAGTCACCCAACAAGTTAAAAATCATCAAAAAATGGTTTTAGCAATGGCGAAAGACATTCGAGTCATTTTCGTAAAATTAGCCGATAGATTAAACAACATGCGAACTCTTTATCATCTTGACCATGAAAGACAAATGCGCATCAGTCGAGAAACGCTAGACGTTTTTGCACCGATTGCTCATCGACTTGGAATGTATCGATTAAAAGCAGAATTAGAAGATTTAGCCTTTAAATATCTTTATTCAAGTGAATACCAAGAAATATCAAAACTGGTAAGAGATAAAAAGGGCAATCGAGAAGCTGATGTCAATTTAATGGAAAAAGATGTATATGAACTTTTAACAAAAGAAAATCTTCATTTTGAAATCAGTGGAAGAATCAAAAACATTCATAGTGTTTACCGTAAAATGCAGACAAAACACTTAGACTTTGAAGAAATCAATGATTTACTTGCTTTACGAATTATTGTAGATACCATCTCGGACTGCTACAGGGCAATTGGAATAGTTCATTCAAAATTTATTCCCGTTCCAGGCCGTTTTAAAGATTACATCGCCATGCCCAAACCAAACATGTACCAATCTCTTCATACTACTGTTGTCAGTCGTGGGAAAATCTATGAAATCCAAATTAGAACCAAAGAAATGGACGAAATAGCGGAAAAGGGAGTCGCGGCTCACTGGGCATATAAAGAAACACAAGGGTCTGGACAAAGTCGTAAAAACATTGAAGACATCGTTTCTTCGAAATTAAGATGGTATTCTGAACTCATTCGTTATACCGAAGAAAGCGATTCCGAAGAAGAAATCTTAAATATTTTTACCGATGATATTTTAAATGCCAATGTATACGTATTTACTCCAAATGGAGATATTATTGACTTATCTGCAGGAGCAACTCCACTTGACTTTGCTTTTCGTATTCATACAAAAGTTGGTGAAAAAACAGTTGGAGCGATTGTTAATGGGAAGATTCAACCACTTGATTATACTTTAAAAACAGGTGATGTCATTGAAATCAAAACCTCACAAAATGCTGTTGGGCCAAATGATAACTGGTTAAAAATCGCAAAAACTTCAAATGCTAGAAGTAAAATCAAGAATTTCTTAAACAAACAAAAACGCGATTTTTTAGTTGATACCGGTAAAGCTGACTTAGACCGAGAAATTCTAAATAAAAGAATTCAACTGAATTTAACAGATAAAATCTGCAAAGATTTATTTGAAAACAAAGGCGTCAAATCTGTAGAAGATTTATACTACGAGATTGGTAAAAACGTTTTATCTCCAATCAATGTTATCAATGTCATTTTAGGAAAAGAAACATTAACCGAAGAAGAATTAATTGAAAAAATTAATAAAGTACCAGAAGCCGCAAAACAAGGCAAACTTAGAACCCTTCATTCAGACATCAATATCATTGTAGAAGGACTTACCAACCCTTCTGTAAAACTTGCGAATTGTTGTAACCCAGTTTTAGGAGATCAAATTGTAGGGTATGTCACAAAAAACGCAGGAATTGTTGTTCATCGCGTGGTATGCAAAAACGTTGAAAGCTTTGATAAAGCAAGACTAATTGATGTTTTTTGGGGATCAAATATTACCAGAAAATATGAAACCATTTTAAAAATTATCGTAATGAATAGGGACAACGTCTTAGCGGAAATCATCAATGCAGCGACTTCTTCTAAAGCAAGGATTAATCAGGTCAGTGCTCAAACGAACAAAGTAAAAGAAGGCATCATCCGTATGAAAGTGGAAATTGGCAATGTGCTTGAACTTGACCAAGTTATTTCCAACATTCAAAAGGTGAAAGGCATTTACTCCATTGAAAGGATTTGTTAATCTTGAAAATCGTTTGTCAAAGAGTAAAACAAGCTAGTGTAACTATAAACGATATCTTGATAAGCCAAATCGGTTCAGGAATTTTGCTTTTTGTAGGATTTACACATACAGATACCTTAGAAACCATTGATTATCTTGCTAGTAAAATCAGTAAATTGAGAATTTTTCCAGATGAAACTGGAAAACTAAATTTATCGATTAAAGAGAAAAACTATGATATTCTAAGTGTTTCTCAATTTACGCTTTATGGAGATTTAAAAGATGGGAATCGACCCTCTTTTACAGAAGCCTTACCAGGCAACCTTGCAAAACCTTTGTATCAACTATTTAATGAAAGAATGAGTTTTTATTTAGGGAAGCCAGTTTTTACTGGTGAATTTGGCAAAGAAATGGAAGTTTCTTTACTAAATGATGGTCCAGTAACCATCATTTTGGAAAAGATGTAAAATTTTCCCCTTTCGTTTGACTTAGAGGGCAAAATTTAATATAATTACTTTGTAGAAAAGTAAATGAATTCTTTTGGAGGAGAACAATGGATAAAAAACAAATGATTTTTGAGAAAGTAAAAGAAATTATCGTACAAGAATTAGGCGTAAAACCAGAAAAAGTTGTTTTAGAAGCTGGATTAGCTGATGACTTTGGTGCGGACTCTTTAGACGCATTAGAATTATTCAACCAAATCGAAAGCGAATTTTTAGTTTCAATTTCAGATGAAGCGGCTACTAAAATGAATGATGTTTCTGATTTAGTTGATTACGTTTTAGAACACGTAAACGACAAATATTTTGTTTAAAAATAGATAGAGTGTTAATATAACCTCTCTTGTCGTAGGATATCGTCCTTTTCTAAAGAGGACGATTTTTTTCATAAAAGGAGAATAAAATGATTGCTAAAATAAAAGGAACATATGATATACTACCAAACCAAATCCCGCTGTGGCAACATCTAGAAAGTGTCATTTATCAAGTATCAAAACTTTACCATTTTGATGAAATCAGAACCCCAATCTTTGAATCGAGTGAATTATTTCACCGATCCGTAGGTGAAACCTCTGATATCATCAAAAAGGAAACGTATGATTTTGAAGATCGAGGCAAAAGACAAATTACCCTGCGACCAGAAGGCACAGCTCCTGTCGTAAGAAGTGTTATTGAAAACAAACTTTATGCCTCAAGCAATTTGCCATTAAAGCTTTATTACCATGGACCCATGTTTCGCTATGAGCGTCCTCAAAAAGGCAGACAACGTCAATTCTATCAATTTGGAGCAGAAGCACTTGGATCTAATTCCCCTTTAATGGACGCTGAAATGATTGCTTATGCTTCAACATTTCTGAAAGCTCTCCAATTACCAAATGTAAAAGTAAAAGTAAATACGTTAGGTGATGAAGAAAGCAAAGAATTATACAAGAAAACACTACTATCCTACTTAGAGCCAAAAATTGGTTCTTTATGTGAAGACTGTAATCGACGCTATTTAGATAATCCACTTAGAGTTTTAGATTGTAAAATAGATAAAGAAAATCCGGTGTTGCAAGAAGCACCTAAACCAACCGATTGTTTAACCGAAGCAGCGCAAACCCATTTTTCTCAAGTTCTTAGAGCTTTAGATCAAATGAACATAGAGTATGAGTTAGATCTTTCGCTTGTAAGAGGATTGGATTACTACACTCACACTGTTTTTGAACTTGAAGCTGATTTACCAACTCTTGGAGCTCAAGCAACTCTTGGTGGAGGCGGAAGATACAATAATTTAGTAAAATCCTTGGATGGGCCTGATTTTCCAGCTGTAGGGTTTGCTTTTGGGATGGAACGATTATTGTTAGCACTAGAAAGTTTAAATAAAACTATGCCAGCTCCTTATATCCATGCATTTATGATTTCGATTGGAGAACATGCAAAAGCTAAATCACTTGAAATCATTACGGCTTTACGACATGGTGGATTAATCATTGATTATGATTTTTTCGATCATGGATTAAAAGCGCAATTTAAACAAGCTGAAAAACAAAATCCAAAATATTATTTAATCTTTGGAGAAACGGAATTTGATCAAGAGTCAATCAACGTTAAAAATGCGAAAACAGCTGTTCAAGAAACGGTTAAATTATCTCAATTATATCAATATTTAGTTTCCGCAATTCAAAACGAAGCTCACGAATGTAGTGGGGGATGTTCTACTTGCGAGGAAGATTGTTAAGATTTCTTTAAAACGCTATAGATTCACATATAATTATGATATAATACATCTCGATGGGAAGTGAAAAGATTGAAGAAAAAACCAATTTCCGATGAACGTCTAAATCGAATCATTAAATTTTTAGTCATCGCCTTACTTGGCCTTGCACTACTTTTTATGGTCATTCAGTTTTCCGACCTTTGGACCTGGATGTTAGATGCCATTAAATCAGTTGTTGTACCTGTTTCAGGAGCTTATTTGATTGCCTTAATCATTTTTCCTTTGGTAAAGTATTTAGAAAGAAAAGGAATTGGACCACGAGGATTATCTCTTGCGATTGTTTTTTTACTATCGGTAGGAATTGTTTTTTCTTTATTCTATTTTGTCACCCCATTTGTCATTTCAGAAATCACGAACTTTTTTAACAATGATTTCTTGAAAGTCATTGAATACATTACCGTAGATTTAAGACAAGAATTTATTCTTGGAACGGATATTTACGATCAAATTTATAATTACATCTCAGAAACCAATTTAATCGCAAATTCACTTGAAAATGTGATTCCATCTATTATATCTTATTTATCTAATGTCGCTTTACCACTTATTACGGTTGTATTAATTTTACCAATTCTTCTGATCTATTACTTATTAGATTATGAAATGATTGGCGAAAAACTACGTTCGATTATTCCACAAAAACATGAAAAAAACGTGGCAGAATTAGGTTCAAAATTAAATCAAACCGTTGGAGCGTATTTGCGAGGTCAACTTATTCTAATGATAGCTATTGGCTCCGTTGCGACGATTGTTTATAAATTAATAGGGCTGAAATATTACTTCGTATTTGGACTTTTAGTAGGTATAACCAATATTATTCCTTATTTTGGAATGATTTTAGCTGCTGTTCCACCTATTATTTATTCGTTTATAGCAGGTAGTGGTCCTGGACCTTTACTTGTTTTATCGGTGAACGTTGTTTTACAATTTATTGAAGGAAACATTTTCCAACCCATCATCATGGCGCATCATTTGGAAATGCATCCGCTTATCATTATCATTTCTATTTTATTCTTTGGCTCTCTCTTTGGAACATTAGGAGTCGTATTTGCTTCACCAATTGCCGCATCCATAAGGGTTTTCTACAACTTCTATAAAGAACAAAAAAACCAGAAATTAGAGGTTGAAACCACAGGTGGTGTCGGAAAGACATGATCGTAAATAAAAAAGCTAAGATTTACTCATTATATGAAATAAGTGCGATTTTATTTTATGCAACGATGATGATGGTTATGCCAATCATTTTAGTCATTACCTACATTTTCGAGTTAGATCAAACTTTGAATATCAATACGTTTATTTTCTGGCTTATTATTTTTGTTTTTAGTTTGACCCTTATTGGAACCATAGTGCTCATTCTAAAGAAAGATTATTTAAAGAGGCAAGTGAAACCAGGATATCGAAGTGAATATTATTATTTAGTGGTTATTAGTACTTTTGGCTTATTAGGGTTTATCGTCTTTTATGATTACTTAGGAGGAAATAGAGATTACATTGCAAACATTTTAGTTGTATTATTTGCGATTATTGTTTTCATTCTAATTGTGCTTGGACGCAAATTTTTTAATTTTGATTATATGAAGAAAAAATGATGGCTGCCGGTTGCAGCCTTATTTGTTAGAGGTGACCTCATGCGTTTTTCAAGATTTTCCGCCTTAATCGGTGAAAAAAATTTTCAAAACATTGCCACGAAAAAAGTGATCATTTTTGGACTTGGAGGAGTTGGATCGTTTGCAGCAGAAGCTCTTTCGAGGTCTGGAATTGGCACACTTTATTTAGTAGATTACGATGTAATAGAACCATCCAACATGAATCGTCAACTTCTAGCTTTAGAAGATACCATTGGATTATACAAAGCAGATGTCATGAAGTCAAGAATTGCTAGTATTAATCCACTATGTCAAGTTTTTGTTTTTAAAGAAAAAGTAACAGCTTCTAATTTACATACATTTTTAGATTTAGATTTTGACTATATTGTAGATTGTATCGATGATGTTGAAGCAAAAGTCGCTTTAATAAAAAAAGCCATATTGCATAACCAACTGATCATTTCATCGATGGGATTTGCGAACAAACTTCATCCTGAATTAATTGAAATCGCAACACTTTCAAAAACTTCAGTTTGTCCGCTTGCAAAAGTCATAAGATCCCATCTTAGATTGTGTGATATCCCTTTATCTTTACCAGTAGTGTTTTCAAAAGAAAAACCTTTACAAACAAAAAACCCTGACATTCGTTTAGGATCTTCTAGTTTTGTTCCATCTGCCGCAGGGCTTTTATTAGCATCTTTTGTCATCAATCAATTTTTATCTATGGAGGAAAAAATATGAAAAGAATTATATTAGCTGGAGGCTGTTTTTGGGGAATAGAAGCTTATTATAGTCGCTTAAAAGGAATCCTAAAAACCAAAGTAGGATATACTGACGCAGAAGGAAAAAACCCAAGTTATCACGATGTATGCAATAGCTCAGGACATGTAGAAGCTGTATACATTGAATACGATGAACTAGTTATTTCACTTGATAAAGTATTAGAGCATTTCTTTCGAATTATCGATCCCACTCAAAAAAATTCTCAAGGGAATGATTATGGTCTTCAATATAGAAGTGCAATCTTTTTTTTCGATGAAATCGATTTTGCTTTCATAAAAGAATATCTTGATAAAATTAAACCAAAGTATATAAAAGAAATTCAAACGTATATCAAACCAGTTAATGCCTTTTATGACGCTGAAGAAAATCACCAATCTTATCTTAAGAAAAATCCAACAGGGTATTGCCATATTAAAATGCATTTAGCAAAGCCTGAAGAACTAAAGTAGGTGATTTCATTGTTTAAAATTAGTGAAGAAGTAAAGAATGCACTTTTAAATCATCAAGGAATCGTGGCACTTGAATCTACCATTATTAGTCATGGGATGCCTTATCCTCAAAACGTAGAAACCGCTTTAGAGTGTGAAGCCATCATAAGAAGGCAAGGAGTGATTCCGGCAACAATTGCGATTATAAACGGAGTCATTACCATTGGACTATCAAAAGAAGAAATTGTTTTGATAGGAAAAAATACCCAAGAGGTTATTAAGACAAGTAGAAGAGATATTCCTTATGTTGTTTCTATGAAAAAAAATGGAGCACTTACAGTTTCTGCAACGATGATAGCTTGTAAACTAGCTGGAATTCGTTTTTTTGCAACAGGAGGAATCGGTGGGGTTCATCGAAATGCTGAAATCACTATGGATATTTCAGCCGATCTAGAAGAATTATCACAAACCGATGTTTGTGTCATTTCTGCAGGAGCAAAATCGATTTTAGATTTAGAAAAAACGCTAGAATATCTGGAAACCAAAGGGGTACCTGTTATTGGGTATCAAACCAATATATTGCCAGCCTTTTACACAAGAGAATCGGATTTCTTTGTGAATTATCGTTTGGATACTCCGCAAGAAATCGCCAATCTTGTGAAAACAAAATGGAACTTAGGTCTGCATGGAGGCGTTTTTATTGCAAACCCCATTCCAGAAGAATTTTCATTTCCAAAACAAATCATAGACGATGTTATTGAGTCTGCTTTAATCGAAATGAATCAATTAGAAATTAAAGGCAAAGATACTACGCCATTTCTTCTAAAAAAGATTGCCTCGATTACAAAAGGTAAAAGTTTAGAAGCCAATATTAAATTAGTGTATAATAATTGTGAGTTAGCAGCTAACATAGCTAAAAGTTATGCGTTGATGGAGGAAGAAAATGAAAAGAACTAATTATATTTCCTGGGATGAATATTTCATGGGAGTTGCCTATTTATCAAGCCTTAGAAGCAAAG
Source organism: Bacillota bacterium (assembly GCA_018818595.1). Lineage (NCBI taxonomy): Bacteria > Bacillati > Bacillota > Bacillota bacterium. Next base: position 72,280 of record JAHIRM010000036.1, on the reverse strand, counting down.
ACGATTCAAGTCAAGTCGGCGCCTGTATTGTCAATCAAAAAAATAGAATCGTCGGAATTGGATACAATGGGTTTCCAGTAGGATGTGACGACTCAGTTTTCCCATGGGAAAGAGAAGGCAATTTTTTAAACACCAAATACGCTTACGTCGTACACGCAGAACCAAACGCTATTTTAAATTCAACCGTTGATTTAGAAGGATCCAGGATGTATGTGACCCTTTTTCCATGCAATGAATGCGCAAAACTCATTATTCAATCAGGCATCAAAGAAGTGATTTTCTTATCTGAAAAATATAGTGGTTCTGAAGTAGATATTGCTGCAAAAAAACTATTTCTTGCAGCGAAGGTAACTTATAGGCAATTAAAAGATTATCATTTGAAGGTGACAACTAGTGAATGAATTAACTGAAAAATTTTGGCCTGCTATTAAACTATTGATTTTACCTTATTGCATCTTACTGTTTTTGCTTTTTTATCCAATTAATTATTTTGTGTATTCACCGGGTGGTTTATCTGAAGTAGAGAACATGATTGAAATTGATTACAATTCCGATAAAGTCATTGAAGGAAGCATCTCAACGACTTACATTATGGATTTAAATCGACCAACTTTCTTTCAGTTTATCATTGGATATTTTAGCCCTTATTCCACCATTGGGGAATTATCTGGATCTAATCTTGATTATACCAATCAAGAAATCATTGAGATAAGTTACCTCGACAAATACACGTCTGTCGATGCAGCGATTATTGTGGCTTACCTTCAACTAGAATCTGAAGAAAGCCCAGGCGTTCACATCAGTTATACTGAATCGATTATGGTTTATGGAAAAGCAACCTATTTATCAAACTACGATGAAATCGCGTTTGGAGATGAGTTTATTCAAGTCATAGGAGATCAAGACGAAGTCATTACGACCATTGAAGGAATTCCTCTTGGAACTACCTCGCTTGATACCTATACGTTTACATTTAAAAATGAAGCAGGAATGGAATATTTGGTTGATTTAACTAAAAATGAAGATACCAATAAATTTGGAATTACATTAAAAAATTACTATATCGTCGATAAAGAAAATACGACACCTCAATACACAGAAGTTTCATCAAACATTGGCGGACCATCAGGTGGATTGCTTCAAACGTTATCGATTTATAACATGCTTTCTGATACGGATTTAACTCATGGACTAAAAATCGCAGGAACTGGAACCATTGAATACGATGGTAGTGTTGGATACATTGGCGGAGTAAAACAAAAAATAGCCACAGCGTATTTAAATAAAGTAGACGTCTTCTTTATACCATTCTTGGATGAAGAGTATTATTATGACAATTACATAGAGGCATTACGTTCTTGTGATGAATTAGGGATAGATCCAACAGGTTGGCTACAACCCGTTGCTTCCTTTCAAGATGTACTCGATTACTTACAAGGATTAGGTGAATAAAATGAGAGCATTTATGGAAGAATGGAAAAAAGCAAGAAGTGAATTTGGTTTAAAAAAAATATTGGATGCATTTTTTGGTGGTTGGATGTTTTCAAGTTTAATCTTTATCCCCATCTATATTATTTTAGGAGAAGCATTGCTAGTATATATGTACTTGCTTTACACAATTGTAGTACTAATGATTTTGGTTACTATGGGGTATGTCATCGTCTTTTTAAAATTTTCAAAAAAGGCGTTGTTATTAAAAAAACCAGAATCACAGATTAATTTAAACAAAATATTTTTTAAAATTATGTTATACTTAAACGGATTAGTGCTATTGATTGGTTTAATTTTTATCTTATTTATTATCCCAAGACTTTTAGTATAGAAGGAGAAACAGTATGATTGTATGGATATTAATTGTTATTGGGCTGGTCACAATAGACCAAGTATCAAAATTACTGATTGTGAATACATTTGCATCCTATGCTGTAGGAGCAGAAAAGACCATTCCTATTATTCAAGATTTTTTTCATTTTAGTTATGTGGAAAATACAGGAGCCGTTTTTGGACTTGGTGGAGATACGACTTTTGGAATGTATTTTTTCTTAGTTACTGCGATTGTTGCCACATTCGTTTTTGGATACATGCTTTTGAAATCTGATTTTAAAAATAAAAAGAAATTTTGGTACACACTTAGTTTGGCATTATTAATCGCGGGCACTTTAGGTAATTTCCTTGATCGATCGATACACTCTTATGTGATAGATTTTATCGATTTCAGAGGAATATGGATTTATGTCTTTAATTTTGCGGATATGTGTTTAAATGTTGGAATTGCATTGTTCTTAATTGATCAATTCTTTTTAGAACCAAAAAGGAATAAAACTAATGAAACGACTTAATGAAAACTTAGAATATACTATTTTAGAGACAGATCCACTAATAAGAATCGATAAATTTCTATCGGAACTTTATGAAGAATTATCGAGGACAACTGTCCAAAAAATGATTGCTTTACAAACGGTTTTAGTCAATAGCAAAGCCGTAAAAGCAAACTATAAAGTAAAAATCGGCGATTTTATTCAATTAGAAGAAATACCTTTGACTGAGCAAGATATTCAAGCTGAAAACATTCCGTTAGACATAGTGTATGAAGATGATTATTTATTAGTCGTGAATAAACCTTCGGGAATGGTGACTCATCCCGCACCAGGGCACTACGAACACACTCTTGTAAACGCACTTCTTTACCATATAAATCAATTATCTAACATCAATGGTGATATCCGACCAGGAATTGTCCATCGAATAGATAAAGATACGAGCGGATTACTAATGGTTGCTAAAACCGATTATGCTCATCAAGTTTTAGCAGATGAATTAAAAGAAAAAACGACAAAAAGAGAATACATTGCATTAGTAGATGGAGTCATCTTGAACCAAAGAGGAACAATTGATGCCCCTCTTGCAAGAGATCCAAGAGACCGTAAGAAAATGGCAGTTGTCGCTTCAGGAAAATCAGCCGTTACGCATTTTGAAGTTTTAAAACGCTTTTCAGATAAGACGCTTGTGTCGTGTCAACTAGAAACAGGAAGAACGCACCAAATACGAGTTCATTTTGCCTACATTAAATTTCCTCTAGTAGGAGACTATGTCTACGGTAAAAATAAAAATGCAACTGAATTTGGTCAATTTCTTCATGCGAAAACCATTGGGTTTACTCATCCGATTACAAAGAAATGGATGGAATTTACTAGGGAACTGCCACAAGAATTTTCAGATTTGATTGAGTCTTTACAATCAGGAATAGCAAGTTAAAACCACAATTTTGTGGTTTTTTTTATTTTGATATTGACAAATAATTCAAACCATATTAAAATATAAGTGACCATATGGTCACCTGGTTTGGAGGCGATGTTTTTGAATAAAGAAAAATCATCAAGAACAAAAATTTTAGAGGCTGCTTTATCTGAATTTGGAACCTATGGGTATAAAGAAGCTTCTACTAACCGAATTTATCCTATTGCAGGAGTTTCAAAAGGAACCATTTTTAAAATATTTATTTCAAAGAGTATGTTATTTTATGAAGTATACAAAAAATCTTTAGAAAGAATGCTTCTTCATATGAATGAGATTTCATATTCTAATACTCGTGATATTTTTGAAAAGATCACAGAGATGATTTTATGGAAATTAGAGTATTCCAAGAAACATCCTTTCGATACAAAGATTCTTCTGGAAGGAACTGGAAATCCACCAAGAGAGATTAAATCATTAGTAGCAACTCATCTTCGTGATTTAACGAAACTAAGTATGAGAATGTTCTTTGAGGACATCCCGATGGATAATATAAGAGATGAATTTACAAAAGAAGATGTAATAAAATATGTTGAAATTGCTGTTGCAGGAATTCAAACGACTTATATTAACCGGGAACTCGATATAGATTATTTGAATTCCATTAGAGAAGATACAATTCGATATTTAAAAACAGTCGTGAGAGGAATGGAGAAAAACAATGAAAAACGTATTTGAAGTGAAAGAGTTAAGTTTTCGTTACCCAAGAGGAAATGAAGATGTCATTAAAGGGATTTCGTTTGAAGTAGAACAAGGAAAAGTGTTTGGACTTTTGGGACCAAGTGGAGCCGGGAAATCCACTACTCAAAAAATTCTTTCAAAGCTATTAGAAGATTATAAAGGTGAAATTTTATATTTTGGAAAAGATTTAAAGTCTTACAAAAAAGAGTTTTATGAAAACGTTGGCGTTGGTTTTGAAATGCCGGTGCATTTTAATAAACTAACGGCACTTGAAAATCTCAAGTATTTTGCAAATCTTTACAAAAAGAACATTAATTATGAAGAATTACTAACTAAAGTAGGTTTGTTTGAAGCAAGAAATCAAATGGTTGGCGATTTTTCTAAGGGAATGAAAGTAAGACTTAACTTTGTAAGAGCTCTTTTAAATGATCCAGATGTTTTATTCTTAGATGAACCAACTGCAGGACTAGACCCGAAAAATGCTAAAATTATAAAGGACTTAATTTTAGAATTCAAAGCCCAAGGAAAAACAGTATTTATCACAACCCATCTCATGGGAGATGTAGAACAACTTTGTGATCATGTTGTATTTATGAATGTTGGTAAAATTACCGAAACATCTACCGTTCGAGAATTAAAAATGAGATTTGGGAAAAAAGAAGTAAAAATAGAATATTATGAAGATACCGATTTATTATCTGAAACTTTTTCATTAGAAAAAATAGGAGAAAACGATCTATTCTTACAAGCTTTAAAACAACATGATATTGAAACCATTCATAGTGGCGAAACAACTCTGGAAGACATCTTTATTAAGGTGACAGGAGATAAAGACCATGAATAAATTATGGCATTTGATTAAAGGAGAACTCTTTCGACTAGTCAAATACAAAATTTTATTTTTTGGAGTTCTTGTTTCAGCCATTTGGGTTATTATCATTGGTTTTTCAGATATCGAAACGGTAAAAATGTTACTTCCATTTTTAGTGCTAATGGATGCGGGATTAATGAGCATTATTTTACTTGCTGCTTCCTTTTATCTTGAAAAGCAAGAAGGAACTATGAATGCATTACTTGTTTCACCTGTATCGCTCCTTTGGGTGCTTATTGCTAAAATCGTCTCAACGATTGTTGTAGGAACCATCTCTTTTGTGCTAGTAGTAGGAGCTGCTCTTATCTTTCACGAAATTGAATTGAATGTATTATTACTATTTTTCTATATGGTTATTATTATATTAAGTCATACTGCAATCGGATTTGTAATTACGTTAAATGCAAAAGATTTTATGGGAATGCTGGTAAGATATATGGGTTTAATGCTTTTATTCTTTTTGCCAGTATTACTTGTGGCGTTAGAAATTATTCCAACAAGTATTGATTTCATAGTATTGCTTTCTCCTAGTTATGCAGGTCAATATTTATTTAAAAGTGCACTTGCAGAAGGAGAAACCTGGAAGACGATTGCATCTATTCTTTACCTTATTTTAATTCCATCGCTCCTTTATCCGCTTGTTGTGTATAAACGATTTGTAAAAGTCGCAATTGAGGGGTAATTATGAAAAAATATATTAGTCTATTAAAATATGAATTTAAAATGATATTAAAAGATTCTATGAGTATTTTCATGATAGTTTATCCAATATTAATGCTATTTATTTGTGGCTTTTTGCTACCAGCAATTTTGGATAAAACTTCTACTCAAGATTCTAATGGCACGACAATCACACTTTTGATTGGATTTGTAGTGATTTTGTCTTTAGGTGGATTTGTCATGGGAGCTCTTCTTGGATTTTCCTTGCTCGAAAACAAAGATGAAAACACCTTAATCAACATTGCTGTAACTCCAGTTACGGTATCAGGATATGCAATGTTCAAAGTTGCATACACTTATGTTTTAGCATTTTTTGGAAATGTGTTCATGATAGGAGGACTTAAATTAATAGCTACCGATAAATATCAAGTGGTTTACTTGTCTCAAACTGTTAATCTGCTTGATAACATATCTTATGGACAAATCATCATTTTTTCCTTGGTGGCGAGCCTTGTAATTCCCACTATCGCGATGATTATTGGTGCAATCGCGAAAAACAAAATTGAAGGATTTGCTTTCATGAAAAGTAGCGGAATAATTATTATGGTTCCCTTGTTAACACTATTAGACACTTTTAAAGATGCAAAACAATATATATTAGGAATTGTTCCCAATTTTTGGACCGTCAAAGCATTATTAAATATTAGTTTGTCTAGCACAAATCCAAGTGATTTGTCTTATGGAATGTATCTGCTAATTGGCGCGGTTTACACCATTTTCCTTGGTGGGATTTGTTTGCGATTTTTCATTAAAAAATCAAACTTAAAATAGGAGGGATTTTATGGATTGGTATTGGTGGGTATTAATTGCTGCAGGAGTTGTAGGAATTGGATATTTGAAATTAGTGTTCTTTAAAAAACTCCAAGAAAAGAAAAAAGAGAAACCGAATTATAAAAAAGAAGACGAATAAAATAAAAGAAGGTGAACCATTGTGGGTCACCTTCTTTTATTAAATCAAAGTTATTTCATTAAATTTTTAATTTTTTCAAAATTCTTGAAGTTTACTTTAGCGATGTCTTGGAATATGCCAAACCCTTTTTCCAAAGCAATTCGTTTCCCAATAAGATCTACACCAACTCCAGCACCAAGTGGTAAAATGATTCCAAGTGTTGAGTTTAATTTATCCATTTCCTTTAAAAAAGTAAAACGAGCAATAATGGATGCTACAGCAACGCTTTGATGTAGATCCTCCGCTTTTTGTAAAAATGTAATATTTGAATAAGCTTCCACATCTTTCAAATAAGTAAAATAATGTTCTTTTGAACAAAACTCATCGATAATAACCATTTCAAATGGCTTATTGATTTTAGCTAATAATTTACGAATGGCATGATTATGCAAATAAGCTTTTATTTTATTCATGTTGTAGCCTTGATTGGTTAATTCATTAAATTTGGGGTTCGGAAGAATGACTACTTGATATGAAATCTTTTTAATTAAAGATTCGCCTATCTTTAAAATAAAATCATCACTTAATTTTTTAGAATCTTTTACATGAAGATTATCTAAGAATTCAAAATCCAAATTACCAACGTAAGCAGCACAAACTACCACTGGACCAAAAAAATCACCTGTGCCTACTTCATCGCTTCCAATTGCATTTTTATGTTGAAAGGCATTTGAGTTATGAGAAGGCTTAGGCTTCGTTTCTTCTTGAAGGATTGGTTCAAATCCTAAAAGATCTGACCACATAAGATATTCGTCTTTAGCATTTTTTCCTTGTAGCATGACTTTTAAGGATTTATAAATAGTAATAGAAACCTCATCACTTTGAAAAAAAGCAAGAACATGTTCTTGGGAATTCTTTGAAACTACATCCTGATAATATTCAAGCAAAGTATCAATATCAGACTTTGCAATCGAAAAAACATAATTCATTGTCTCAACTCCTAGGTATATTTTATCATATTTTGTGTTAAAATAGAAGAGAATGAAGGTGAGTATATGTATGCAGATGCAGAAATCCTAGAATTTCAGAAAATTCTTTTGACTTTACGAAAATATGTTAGCACCGATTTGGGCAAACAAGAAATTCTAGAAATAAAACCTATAAGCGATCAATTAGAAATAGAACGTATGCTTTTGGAAGTATCTCAAGCGAAAACAATGATAGAACGATACGACGAAACACCTATGACAGGTGTTTTGAATGTGAAAGATTCAATAAAAAGAGCAAAAATCGGCTCTACACTTCAAATTGAAGAATTATTGAATTTTGTTTCTTTTATTGAAGCCGAATCCAGAAACAAAAATTACATTAAAAAAATTAAACAATTAGACATAGCATCAACTTCTCTTGATACCTATTATGAAAATATCATCCTTCACCCAAGAGTGAAAAAAGAGATTGATGCCTCAATTGATCAAACTGGTCAAATATACGATGACGCTTCACCAGAACTTCAATCCGTTCGTAAAAAAATACAAGTTACGGACAAAAGGATTTCTGAAAAGATGAATTCGCTTTTAAGAAGTGAACAAACAAAATTAACAGACACTTTAATTACAATCAGAAATAATCGTTTGGTTTTGCCTGTAAAAGCAGAATATAAGAATTCATTTAAAGGAATTATTCACGACCAATCCGCAAGTAAGGAAACGGTATTCATTGAACCAATGGCTTGTGTCGAACTCAATAATTCTCTTCAATCTTTGTATATGGAAGAACAAGATGCTATTGAAAAAATATTATATCGGTTAAGCCAAGAAGTCGCAAATGAAGCTTCAACATTAGAAGAAAATTTACTGATATTTACGACCCTTGACATCATTTTTGGTAAAGCAAAATATGCACTTCAAAATGATTGTGAATCCGTTGACATCACTTCATCAACCATCGAATTAATCAATGCAAGGCACCCATTAATTCCAAGAGAAGAGGTTGTGGCTAATACCATACATTTTCATAAATATCATACCATTGTTATTACGGGACCAAATACAGGTGGTAAAACGGTAGCATTAAAAACACTTGGATTGCTTTCTATCATGGTTCAAGCAGGATTGCTTATTCCAGTAGACATCGGTTCAAAAACGATGGTATTTTCGAATATATTTGCAGATATTGGAGACGAACAATCGATTGAACAATCTCTTTCTACTTTTTCATCTCATATTACTAAGATCATATATATCTTACGCAAATTAAGCAAAAATTCTTTAATTTTACTCGATGAACTTGGTTCAGGAACCGACCCCAAAGAAGGAGCTTCTTTAGCGATAAGTATTTTAGACTATATTCGAAAGAAAAGTGTCTTTAGTATGGTAACGACTCACTACCCAGAGCTTAAAGTATATGCTTATGATTTAGAAGACACTGTAAATGCTTCTGTGGAATTTGATATTGATTCTTTGAAACCTACCTATCGACTTCAAATTGGAATTCCTGGAACTTCTAACGCACTTGATATCGCTTTAAGACTTGGGCTAGAAAAAGAAATTATTGAAAAAGCTAGAACGATTTCTTTATCCTTTGATAATGAAACGTCTAATTTGATAAAGAAATTGGAACGTCAAAGCATAGAACTTCATGATGAAATTAAACAATACAAAGAAGAAAAACAAAAAGTTAAAGAAAAAAATGATCAAGTGGATCAATTAATTGCTTCGACAAAAATCAAACAAAATCAATTAATAAAAGACTTAGAGCATGAAAAAAGAGTGGCAATTGAAGAAGCTCAAAAACAAGCATATGAACTGATTAATGAATTAGATGAATTGAAAAAAACAGCGAATTTTAAAGAACATGAATTAGCTAAATTAAAACATGATGTTAAAAATTTAAATACGCCTGCTATTAACTATCAAAAATTAAACACCAAAAAGATAAGTGTTGGCGATATTGTAAATGTTGTTCCTTATCAAAGATCTGGCATTGTTATGAAAAAACGAGGAAGTCAAGAATACGAAATTCAAATGGGCGCCCTTTCTTCTGTTTTTTCTGAAAATCAATTAGAATTTATCGAAAACAGTCCAAAATCAGAAAAAAAATCGCATGTATCGATTCACAAAGAAAGTATAGCAAGAGTCGAATTGGATTTACGTGGAAAAAGATTTGAAGAAGCGATGGATTCTTTGGATAAATACATCGATGATTGTTTAGTTAATAATTTAGAATTTGCATATATTATCCATGGATATGGAACAGGAGCTCTACGCAAGGGCGTTCAGGAAGCTGTAAAAAAATACAAACAAATTAAAAGTTTTAGACCTGGCGGTATGAACGAAGGCGGGTCTGGAGTCACCGTTATTTATTTTAATTAAGGAGTATTTATGGAAAAATATTCTAAAAATTCAAATTTTGACTTAGACCATGGATCTTATTTAGTCGAATTTAGTGCAAAATGGTGCGGGACTTGCCGTAAAGTAAACAGAACACTTTTAGAAGTTGAAAAAGATGTTTTTTTGAAAGTAATTCAAATCGATGTAGAAGAACACACCGATTTGGCGAAGAAGTTTAATATTAAAGGAATTCCCGTTCTTTTGTATCTTGTAAACGGGAAAGAAATCTCGAGAATTAGTGGTTCTCTAGATGAAGAAGAATTTAATATGTGGTTTCATAAAGTAATAATCAAAGAATAAAATCATGGGTTTCGAGGTGAAAAAATGGATGGACTATTGTTAATAGATAAACCAACAGGATTTACAAGTCATGATATTGTAAACATCGCAAGAAAATCTTTAAGTATGAAAACAATAGGACACACAGGCACTTTAGATCCAATGGCTACTGGAGTTTTAGTTTTATGTGTTGGAAAAGCTACTAAATTAGCTAAATATTTTGTAAATCATGATAAGACATATATTGCGACCATTTTACTTGGCGTTCAAACCGATACGGATGATATCACCGGAAAAACAATCCGCGAAATTGATTCTTCACAGATTCAGTTAGACCAAGTGATACAAGTTTTAAAAACGTTTACCAAAAAACAATTACAAATTCCACCATCCTATTCTGCTATCAAAGTAGGTGGAAAAAAATTATATGAATTTGCTCGAAAAGAACAAAAGATGCCTACTGTTTTGCCAAGAGATATCGAGATATATGATATTTCAGATATTAAAGGTGTCAATTCTTCTCAAAATACGTTTGCGTTTCAAGCAACGATTTCCTGTTCAAAAGGAACTTATATTAGAGCACTTGCAAGAGATATTGGCCTTAAACTAGGTGTTGTAGGAACACTTTCATCTTTAAGAAGAACTAAGGTAGGTCAATTTCATATCGAAGATTCTTTCACAGTTGAAGATTTAAAGCTTCAAAGAACTCATTTGCTTGATGCGTTACCTTACTTAAATATGGAAAATCTAGTGCTAGATGATCAAAATGTTAAGCAAGTTGAAAATGGAGTTTTTTTACCTACAAATCTATTTTTAAAATTAGAAGACACAATTTTGTATGATTCTGTGAATCATCCTTTAGCAATTTATCGCTATGATTCAGAAAAAAACGTCATGAGAATGTCGGTGAAATTATAAATGAAAGTCATAAAATTAAGTTATAACCAAACCATAGAAGAACAAGATTTGATTTTATGTCTAGGTTTTTTTGATGGAATGCACATCGCCCATCAATTATTATTTAACCAAACACTATCTTTAGGTAAAACCAAAAAGAAAAAAACGGGACTTTTAACTTTTTCAACTCATATTTTATCTTATATCTTAGAAACACCGTTTTACTATTTAACATCCACCGAAGATAAAATTGAAATTGCAGAAAGCCAAGGATTTGATTATTTTTATATTTTAGAAGTCAATGATTCACTAATTTCGTTAACCCCGACGGAATTTATCTCTCGTTTTTTGAAAAACGCAGTTTACGTTGTTGTAGGATATGATTACACGTTTGGTAAATTTGGAAAAGGGAATGTTAACCTTCTGAAAAATCAAGACCAATTTGAGACCATCATTGTCCCTGAACTGGATTATTATAGAAAAAAAGTGGGGTCATCTCGGATTAAAAATCTATTAGAAGATGGCAAATTACATTACGCAAATACATTGTTAGGAAGACCCTATCAGATTCAAGGAGAAATAGTCAAAGGAAAAGAAAGAGGAAGACTTTTAGGATATCCCACAGCAAATTTGAATTATGAATTTTATGTATTACCTAAAATGGGCGTTTATATAACAGAAGCAATTCTTGAAGGAAAGCGATACCAAGCGATGACTAATGTAGGCGATAACCCAACATTTTTCGATCGACTTCTTACATTAGAAACACATATTTTTGGAATCGATGATTCTCTTTATGGAAAAAAAATCACAATAATTTTTAAAGAATTTTTTCGAGAAGAACTTTGTTTTTCCTCTAAAGAAGACTTGATTCAACAAATGATACAAGATGAATATCAAATTAAAGAAAAACTAAAAACTAAAGAAAAACTAAAAACGAGGTAAATAAAATGAAAAAAATTGGAAAAGCTTTTTGGATTACATTAGGACTTGGATCACTATTCTTTATCATACTTATTATACTGAGTAGCGTATTACAACTTGGAGAAAGACTGGCAACCATTACGCCATATTTAGCTTATGCCTTTTATGGAATTTCTGGAATTTTGTTCTTTCTATTAATTTTAAGACCAATTTCACTTATCGTCTTTTCACCTACCTTCTCAATGGATAGTTTGTTTACCGAAGAACAAAATGCAAAAAAGAATTTTTCGATGTATAAAAAGGTGTCCATGAATTTAGTAAACGACACGTTTTTATCTGATGATGAAAAAGCATCCATCACAGATTCTTTAAATGATCCACTTGCCTTAAAGCAGTCTCTTAGCATTGTTTTTGATAAAACCATTAAAAAAGAGTTGAATAAATTAATCGTGAAACATGCAGAAACGGTTTTTCTTTCTACAGCGATAAGTCAAAACGGAAGATTAGATTCTTTAGCAGTTATTACAATTAATCTGAAGTTGATAAAAGAACTGGTATTAAAATGCGGATTTAGACCAAGTTATTCCTCTTTAGGCAGATTGTCCTTTAATGTTTTAACTTCAGCAGTGATTGCGGAAAGTTTAGAAGACATTAATTTCAATGAAATTTTCCCTTCAAAAGGGCTCAATGCTCTTGCTGAAATTCCATTCCTTAAGACCATCATTGGCTCTTTTGCTCAAGGAGTTGGGAATGCGCTACTTTCTTTAAGAGTTGGAATCATTTGCCGAAATTACTTGTTCATGAATTTAAAAGGCGTTTCAAAAAGCCAAATTCGCAAAATGGCATTTGCTGAGGCCGTTTTATTACTTCCAAGTGTTTTAGCAGAATCCGTTAAAAAACTTCCAAAAAGATTTAAAACACTTTTTGAAAAAGTCTTTTAGGTAGCAAAAAGATTGATTTATCTACTTCACTTTGTTATAATAGAAAAAGTGAATAAAAAACATGGAGGATAGTAATGATTATAGACAAATTAAGTGGATCGAGAGTTTACTTTGAAGTAACCGTATCAAAAGAGTTATTTGAACATGCTTTAGACCACGCATTCGAAGAAATAAACCTAAAAACAGAAATAAAAGGATTTAGAAAAGGAAAAGCACCTCGCGAAGTGTATGAAGCAAAATTCGGAGTAGAGTCTCTTTACGAAGAAGCAGTAAATCATGCATTACAAGATAGTTATTATGAAGCGATTACCGAAAACAATCTTGAAGTGGTAGCTCAGCCTAAAATTGATTTAGATTTCAACTCAGTAAAACGAGGAGAAGATTTCACGTTTAAAGTTACGGTAGCTGTAAAACCAGAAATCGTTTTAGGCGACTACGTTGGACTTGAAGTGAAGAAAATAAGTGAAGAAGCAACAGAAGCTGAAATTCTTTCTGAAATCGATAAAGCATTAGAAAAAAATGCGGAAATGGTTTTAAAAGAAGATGGAATACTTGAACTTACCAATACAGCTGTTTTTGATTTTTCAGGGTCAGTCGATGGAGAAAAATTTCCTGGTGGAACTGCCGAAAATCACGAATTAGTAATAGGATCAAACCAATTTATTCCTGGATTTGAAGATCAAATGGTAGGGATGAAACCAGAAGAAGAAAAAGATATCATTGTAACATTTCCTGAAGAATATCAAGAAAAAAGTTTAGCTGGAAAAGAAGCTACTTTTCAAGTAAAATTACATGAAATTAAACAAAGAAAGCTTCCAACGTTAGATGAAGACTTTGTAAAAGAATTAAACATTGAAAAGGTTTCTACGGTTGAAGAATACAAAAATCATCTAAAAGAAAACATTGAAACAAGTAAAAAACAACAAAACAAAAACAATTTAATTTCAGTTGTTATTGATAAAGCTGCAGAGAATGCAACGTTTGACGTTCCAGAAGAAATGGTAAAAGAAGAAGCACATCGTATGCATGAAAATGCAGAAAAGCAAATCAAACAATATGGACTAGATTTTGATACCTACTTACAATACATGGGTAAAACAAAAGAAGTTTATGATGAAGAAATTGCCAAAGAAGCTTTAAGAACACTTCGTCAACAATTGGTCATTGAAGCCATAGGAAAAAAAGAAAATCTTGAAGTAACAAAAGAAGAAATCAATCAAAAATATGAAGAAATAGTTGAACAATACAAAAGTCAAAATGTAACGTTAGAGCAAGCAAAAGCTGCGATTCCTGAATCAGCAATCAAAGAAGAAGTTGTTTATAAAAAAGCAATTGATTTTCTTGTAGATAACGCAAAAATTGTTGAATAATTCTTAGCTTAATATATAAAATCCTGATTCAGAATGAAAGTACCTACTTTTATCAATGATTTAGGATTTTTTTCTAACCGAAAAACAGTCATTTTTTTTGTAGAATATTGAAAACTATGATAAAATAGTAAAGAACAACAAAAAAGATATTGATTTTTAGACATTCATAAGTATAAAAGAGGTGAAGACATGTACGAAGCCAATACAATTTTTTCCGATAGACTCCCAGTAGTCCCAGTAAGAGGTGTGATTTTTTTACCTGGGTCAGATGTTCGAGTTGAAGTAGGACGAGATTTTTCCAAAAACGCAATTTTTGAAGCTGAAAGTAACCGAGATGGCTACGTTCTTTTAGTCTTTCAAGAAGATCCAGAAATTCTAGAACCTGAATTTGAAGACTTCATCGAAGTCGGACTTTTAGCACGCATTTCAGTTAAAATTAAACTTCCAAATGGAAACTTTAAAATTAAATTTGAACCAATCACAAGAGTCACGTTAAACGATTTGATTGTTAAAGAACCTTTTTATTTAATCGATTTTACATCTTTGGTTTTAAGAAATGAAAATTTAGATGAAGAACAAGTTCTTCTAAAAATGGTTTCCAAAGAAGCCCTTGAAAACGCAACCTTTTTGTTTCGCGATTCTAAAAAAGTATTGGATGCAATGCAAGGTGGAATTACAAGTGATAAACTATGTGATTTAATTGCTTCAGAACTTCGCATTTCCGAAAGCGAACGCATCAAATATTTGAGAACCATTTCCATAAACAAACGTCTTCAATACATTTTGCAAGACATTGAAAAAGAAAAGAATTTACAAACCATCGAATCCAAAATCAATGAAAGTGTTCGTAAATCAGCAGATCAAAATCAAAAAGAATACTATTTACGCGAAAAAATGAGAGCGATTCAAGAAGAACTTGGAGATTCCAAACAAGACGATGCTCAAAAACTATTGCAACAAATAAACGATTCAGATATGCCAGATCACGTAAAAGACAAAGCGTTAAAAGAATTAAAACGTTATGAATATTTATCCGCTAATTCTAGTGAATCTAGCGTTGTAAGAACCTATTTAGAAACCTTGATTTCTATTCCATGGCAAAAAGTAACTGATGATGAAAAAGACATAAACGTTGCCATTGATAAATTGGAAGCTTCCCACTACGGACTTGACAAAGTAAAAGAACGAATTATTGAATATCTATCCGTAAAAATGTTAACAGGGAAAAATCCACAAACTATTTTGTGTTTATCTGGTCCTCCAGGAGTAGGTAAAACAAGTTTAGCTAAATCAATTGCCAACGCATTAAATCGTCAGTTTGTTAAAACAAGCCTTGGTGGTGTACACGATGAAGCAGAGATAAGAGGACATAGAAGAACATACGTTGGAGCCCTTCCAGGAAGAATTATTAATGGAATGATTAAAGCGAAAGTGGCTAACCCTATCTTCTTGATTGATGAAATTGACAAACTTGTCATGAACGAAAGAAACGATCCATCTTCAGCACTTTTAGAAGTGCTAGATCCGGAACAAAATCAATTTTTTAGCGACCATTACGTCGAAGAAGATTATGATTTATCCAAAGTAATTTTTATCGCAACTGCAAACTATTTAGAAAACGTTCCTGCACCTCTTCGAGATCGTATGGAAATTATTGAATTAAGTTCTTATACTGAAATAGAAAAATTTTATATTGCAAGAAAATTCTTAATAACAAAACAAATAGAAGGACACGGACTCGATCCAAGTAAATTAATTATCACTGATGAAGCCATTCATATTATGATAAAAGAATATACAAGAGAAGCTGGTGTGAGACAACTTGAGCGTTTATTTGGCTCTATTGTCAGAAAAGCTATTAAAGAAATCTTAGTAAATAAACTAAAATCTGTTCAAATAGATAAAGAAACGATTCCCAATTTTTTAGGAAAGCCTTTATTTCATAACAATCAAATTCAAAAAGAAGATATGATTGGAGTGGTAACCGGCTTGGCTTACACGATGGCTGGTGGAGATACTTTAGACGTTGAAGCTACCTTCTATGAAGGGAAAAACAATCTAGTATTAACTGGTAACCTAGGAAACGTTATGAAAGAATCTGCTATGGCGGCTCTATCTTACGTTCGAAGCAATGCTGAAATGCTTCACATCGAACAAAATACATTTGATAAAGCCGATATTCATATCCACGTCCCAGAAGGTGCCATTCCAAAAGACGGACCTTCCGCAGGCGTTACGATAGCTACTGCTTTGATATCGGTACTATCTAACCGAAAAGTTGATCGCTTTGTAGGAATGACAGGTGAAATTACTTTAAAAGGAAGAGTATTACCAATTGGTGGATTAAAAGAGAAAGCCATTGCTGCTTCTAGAAGTGGTCTTAAAAAAATAGTCATACCAAAAGGAAATGAAAAAGACATTGATGATATTCCAAAAGAAGTAAGAGATGTTTTAGAAATAGACTTTGCTGAGACACTCGATGATGTTTTAAAAGTTGCATTAAAGTCCTAAAAATAAGCCATCCATTTTCAAGGATGGCTCTTTTCTTTAGAGAAATTATAAGAGAGTTTAAAAACATAATATTTTCAAATAAAAACTTTTAGAGTTATTTCTTTCTATCTCTTATAAAGCATGATATAATAATATAAATTCAAAGAAGGAGCAATAAAAATGGTTCTAAAAGAAGAATTTATCGCTGAGGCAAAACGTTGCTTAAATTGCAAACACAAACCTTGTGTTGAAGCTTGTCCTGCTCATAATCCGATACCTGAATTTATGAAAAAAATTCAAATTGAAGATTTTGAAGGAGCAAGAGATTTATGGCATACTACTTCAAATTTACCTGAAATTTGTGGAATTCTTTGCCCGCATGAATCTCTTTGCGAAGGACATTGCACACTTGAAAAATTGAACAAACCACTTCGAATCGGTTGGCTTGAAAAAGAAATAGCTTTGTTATTTAAAGATAAAGTTGATATTCCTTTAAGAAAAATCAATCATCGACATTTAGTGATTGGTCTTGGACCTGCAGGAATTGCGAACGCATTAAAAATGGCAGAATACGGATACATTGTTGATGCCATCGACGCAGATGATTCCTTGGGAGGAGCCATTTATAAATTTGTTCCTGATTTTCGCTTTAATCAAACCATTCTTAAAAATTATATGACTCGTTTTAAAGAGTTACAGATTAATGTTCAGTATAATACAATGGTTGGAAAAGACATCTTTTTAGAAGATTTAATGAAACAATACGATTCGATTTTTATATCTGCTGGACTTGATTTACCTTTTGAAGTCGATATAGAACAAGAAGATGTCAGGATTTATTATGCCATTGAATTATTAAACAAAGAACTCTATCAATATGAAGACTTAAAAAATGGGTTAGGTCATAAAATCGGAATTATTGGACTTGGTGATGTTGCGGTTGATATGGCAAGAACGCTAGCACGTCTTGAAAAAGAAGTGCATATTATTTACCGTAGAACATTAGAAGAAGCACCAGCAACAAGAAAAGAAGTTTTACAAGCGATAAGTGAAGGGGTAATGATTCATGAATTATTTGGACCAATTTCCTTTAAAAAAGGACCTCAAACAAAAATCCTAGATTGCGATAAAACCTGTTTAATTAAAGATTTGAAATCGAATAGAAGTAAAGTAGTTGTTCTTCCAAATGAGAAAGTTCAATTTGAACTTGATGAGTTAATTTTTGCAACCGGACAAATGAGTAGTGATACCGTATTTAGAGGTTCAAAATTGTTGCTTGACCCTTTGAAAGGTCCTTATTTTACAAATTATGAAAACATATTTGTAGGCGGAGATCGGGTGAATGAATTTAAAAGAATTGTTGATGCAATGGTTTCTGGACTTGAAGTTGCGAAAATCATTAAAGGAGATTCATGAAAAAATTAACTGTTAAAAAAACGCTATTATACTTAATTGGATTGACTTTACTTGGTGTTTGCGTAACGTTAATTCAACAGACTAATCTTGGAATGAGTACTTGGGATGCCTTTTATCGTAATCTATACGTTGGAATCCCTTTAGAATATAAATACTTAAATCCCATTGTGTCTGTTTTTTTAATTACCTTTGCCTACTTGCTTCAAAAACGAAAAGCGAGTTTATGGATGCTGTTTCCACTTGTGATAAGTTTTTATGTGGGAGTAGTCATTGATACGTTATTGTTAGTTGTTCCAAGCGTTACAGAGGCAAGTGTTTTATGGAACCTTGGGTATTTAGCAGCTGCTTTAATTGTTTGTGCCATAGGATTAAATTTAATTTTATATTGCAAATATCCACTACCTGCCTTAGATGAACTTTGCTTAGGCATTAGTCAACGCTTACACACAACCTTCGGAAAAGGAAAACTAATTGGTGAAGGAATTGCCTTAACACTGACGATTATTGTTGGAATATTGTTTTCTCACTATTCAGTTTGGTTTTATATTGGACCAACCACAATCATCTTTGCCTTGTTAATTGGATATATGGTTGATTTGTTTCATCGAATTGCGCTTTTAATTAAAACAAAACTCTTTGCTTAGCTTTTCTATTTGGCAAAGTGATCATTAAGTATTATAATAAGAATAAAGTAATTTTGAAAATGTTTTATTTATCTTGATGAACATTAGGATAATTAAAATATTTTTTTAAGGAGAATATGATGAAAATTGAAATTTTTTCAGATGGAATGCAAAGAAGAGATATAAACAAAGAAACCTATCGAGTTGGTTGTAGAGCGATTATTCAAAATAAAGATTTGATTTTACTTGAATATGTGAACAAATTAGATATTTATACCTTGCCTGGTGGTGGACTTGAACCAAACGAAACATTAGAAGAGTGCTTAAAAAGAGAAGTATTGGAAGAAACGGGATATCATGTAGATATCATTAGGCCAACCGTAACCGTTTATGAATACTTTATCGATTCCACTTGGGAAAATCACTATTTCTTATGTTCACTTGCCTCAGAACAACAAGACGAACTAAACCTAACAAAAGAAGAAATGAAAAACGGTCAAGAATTATCATGGATTTCAAGCATTGATGCGCTTTTTCTGTTTGATTCTTATGAAAGCACCAATTTATATGGACAAAACATTTTATCGCGTGAATTTATCGGTTTAATGAATAGCATTTAACTCCTAAAGTTTTAGGAGTTTTTTTTGTCTTCAATCTAAAAATATGATATAATGATTTTGTATTTAACCATCATGTGAGGAGTACCCTTATGATTCTTAGAACTTTTGATTTATTGAATTATCTAAGGTGCAGAAGATTTGCAGCTTTAGATTCAATAAGAAGATTAAATCAGACCACTAATTCTAATGAAACCAAAAAAGACTCTTTTACCCAAAATAAAATAAATTCTTTTTACCCCGTCATTGAACCTGAAGAAGAACTATTAAATTCAAACGAGGAAAAAGAATCCAATCATTTTACGTTATCTGCTACTTATTTAAAATATTATCAAATTGTACAAACCCTTTTAAAACAGAAATATACAAATGAAGTGTTATCAACCGAACAAGACTATGAATTTTCATTTCGAAACGATATCACCCTTTCTATCCATATGGATTTTAAGATTGAAACCGCACATTTATCTCGTTTTTTAACCCTTAGCATGTCTTCATCGACAGAATTTTTAAAACTAAAGTATCATATAAATAAGAAAAAAAGCAATTTGTTTTATCAAGATAATCAAGGGATATATCATGTATCTATGCCGATAATCAATACAGATGATCTCACAAATTACTATGATAAATTTAAAAAAATTACAAACAGACATACCGATTTAGGAAGAATGGTATATGACTTGGCGTTTAAACAATTTGTTTTGAAGCGATTGTATCCAAATACATTAATGAATCAATATCTTATTTTAGTCCATTCGGATTACGTATATGATGGGAATGATTATACACTTGATTTCGTCAAATTATTTGATTTCACCGAAGTCATAAATTCCATGCAAGAAAAAATGGAATCCGATTTGTATCGGATGATTAATCACATTGAATTAAGAGACGATTCACGTTGTTTACTAGTGAAAAACGAATGTTTAAAAGGAACTTCATTTCAGTGTGAATTCGTGGATTATTGTTTCTCTCATGTTCCAGAAACCAATTCCTTGTTTGCCTATTTTAGTCAACATGTAGGTTTTAAAGAAGGACCTCATAAAAGTGATATTCTTCATGATACTTACGACTTAATCAACGAAGGCGTCGTTGATATGTTAGATATTCCAATATCTTGGCTTCAAAGAGAAAAAAACTTGATGCAACGTTATTGTGTTGAAAACGAATATACTTATTTAAATAAGAAAAAAATAACAGCTTATATTAAAACATTGAAATATCCACTTATCTTTCTAGACTTTGAGGCTTACCCCTCTTTGCTCCCAAGATTTTACGGAGAAACACCCTATACCCAAAGTGTATTTCAATTTTCAATTCATATCCAAAATGATCCATCCATCAAAGACAAAAATTTATTGATTCATCATGAATTTTTGTCAAAAGATGATGCCGATCATCGAGAAGAACTTGTGGATCAATTACTACTTTCGATTCCAAAAGGAAATTCAAATATCATTGTGTATAATGAAACGTTTGAAAGAGGACGTCTTTTGGAACTTTCCCTCCTTTTTCCAAAACAGAAAGATAGGCTACTAGAAATTAGTTCGAGATTGTTTGACCTTCTTAAAGTCTTAAAAACAGACATCGATTTTTACATTGGTCTTGGGTTTTCAAAAGAAGAAGCTGAAAGATATAATTATTATCATCCTTTGCTTTCAGGAAACTATTCTTTAAAAAAAGTCCTACCATTATTTGACAAACCTTACTATGATACTTTACCAATTAATAATGGCGTATTAGCTTATACCAATTATGCCCTTCTGCCATTATTATCCGAAAAAGATAAAAAACAAACAATTAAAAATCTTTTGAATTATTGCAAACAAGATACCTTATCGATGTTTTCAATCCTAGAAGGAATCAAAAAAATGCTAAAGTAAATAATTCTTGCATCTTTAAAGTAAATATGTTATAATAATTTTCGCGCCTAGACCTAAAATTAGCGACACTCCGACACTATTTTTGGATGTAGGTAAGTTAAAACAAAGGAGGAAACAAAAATGGCATTAACAAAAGAAAGAACAAAGGAAATTGTTAAAGAATATGGATTCAAAGAAGGGGACACTGGTTCTCCTGAAATCCAAGTTGCACTTTTAACAGAAGAAATTCAAGTTCTAAATGAGCATTTAAAAGTACACAAACATGATTTCCATTCAAGACGCGGTCTTTTAATGAAAGTAGGTAAGCGCCGTAGCTTACTGAAATATTTACAATCCGTATCGCTTGAAAGATATCAAGTGCTTATTCAAAAACTTGGATTACGTCGATAGCTAACTCGAAGCACCCAATCTTTTGGGTGCTTATTCTTTGAGAATAAAGTTTAAAAAAACGATTAAAATTATGGTATAATTACATTGAATAATCCCATAAATTATGAAAGAGGTATATATATGAGTGAAAAAAGAGTATTTGAAAGAGAATTTTGTGGAAGAAAATTAATTGTCGAAGTTGGACAACTTGCCAAACAAGCTACTGGAGCTGCACTTGTGCGGTTTGAAGACACTGCTGTCTTATCCGTATGTGTTGTTGGAAAAGAAGCAACTACCTTAGATTATTTTCCCTTAATGGTAATGTATCAAGAAAAATTGTATTCCGTCGGTAAAATCCCAGGAGGATTTTTAAGAAGAGAAGGTAGACCAACTGAAGCAGAAACATTAGCTTCAAGAGGGATTGACAGACCAATTCGCCCTTTATTTGATGATGACTTTAGAACCGAAGTTCAAATAATCAATACCGTAATGTCCGTTAACCCAGATCATTCTCCAGTTATGACTGCTTTATTTGGTTCTTCTTTGTCCTTAGGACTTGGTGGAGTTCCATTTAATGGCCCAGTAGCTGGCGTTATTGTAGGATTAATTGATGGAGAGTTTATTTGTAACCCAACGGCAGAACAACTAAATGCTTCGACGCTTGATTTAACCGTCGCAGGAACTAAAAATGCGATAAACATGGTAGAAGCTGGCGCAAAAGAAGTAGATGAAGATGTAATGCTAGACGCCATAATGTTTGGGCATTCTAAAGTACAAGAACTCGTTTCTTTCCAAGAAGAAATCATTAAAGAAATGGGAAAACCAAGAATGGAAATTGAACTGGTTTCTGTTCCAGAAGACATTCGTTCTCAAGTCTATCAATTAGAAGATAAAAGAATTATTGCTGCCATTTCCGTTCATGAAAAAATCGCAAGACAAGAAGCAATTCAAGCGATTGAAGATGAAATAAGAGACACTTTAGCAATCAAATTTAAAAAAGATGGTTTAGACAAAGACGAAGTCAAAGAACAACTTAAATTCGTTGATAAAGTTTTAGAAGAGATTTTAGTTAAAGAAGTAAGACGTTTAATTACAGTCGATAAAATTCGCCCAGATGGTAGAAAAGCAGATGAAATTAGACCTTTAGAAGCTGAAGTTGATTTGTTTGAAAGAACACATGGTTCTTCTTTATTTCAAAGAGGACAAACCCAAGCCTTAGCTACCGTTACATTAGGGGCTTTAAGAGAAGCTCAAATCATTGATGGTGTTTCCATTGAAGATGGCAAACGCTTTATGTTGCATTATAACTTTCCACAATTTTCTGTTGGATCAACAGGAAGATATAGTGGACCAGGACGACGTGAAATCGGCCATGGAGCTTTAGGAGAAAGAGCCTTACTTCAAGTCATTCCTTCCGAAGAAGAATTCCCTTATACGATTCGAGTTGTATCAGAAATTCTAGAATCCAATGGATCATCTTCTCAAGCAACTATTTGTGCAGGTACTATGGCATTAATGGCTGCAGGAGTTCCTTTAAAATCTGCAGTGGCAGGAATTGCAATGGGACTTGTTAAAGAAGACAAAAACTACACAATATTAACAGATATTCAAGGTCTTGAAGATCATTTTGGCGATATGGACTTTAAAGTTGCTGGAACAAAAGATGGAATCACGGCTTTGCAAATGGACATTAAAATTTCTGGAATCACCAAAGAAATCTTTAAAGAAGCATTGCTTCAAGCAAAAAAAGCAAGACTTGAAATACTTGAAACCATGCTGAAAGCAATACCAAAAGCTCGTACTGAACTTTCGGTTTACGCTCCTAAAGTTAAAATGATGATGGTTTCTCCAGATAAAATTCGTGAAATTATCGGAAGTGGTGGAAAAACCATTACCGCAATCATCGAACAATGTGGAGATGTTAAAATTGATATCGAACAAACAGGCCGCGTTATTTTAATGCATGAAAATAGTTTCTTTATTGACAAAGCCATTAAAATGATTGAAGCCATTATTCGTGAAGTTGAAATTGGCGAAGTCTATACAGGTACCGTAACAAGAGTTGAAAAGTTTGGATGCTTCGTTGAATTATGGCCAGGCCAAGAAGGCTTAGTTCATATTTCTAAACTTGCAAAAGAACGTGTAAATAACGTAGAAGACATTGTAAAACTTGGCGATTCAATTACCGTTAAAGTAATCGGTGTCGATGACAAAGGCAGAGTAGATTTATCAAGAAAAGCTGTTTTAGAAGACATAAAAAATTAAATAGAAATAATCAAACCATCGGGTAATCGAGCAGGAAACTGTTAGGAAAGTCCATGCTAGCACAGGCTGAGATGCTTGTAGTGATTGCGCTAAACAAACCAATAAGTTTAGGCACCCTTAAAAGGTGACGGCGAAGAAATGGATGTTAAAGGCCAAAGTATTCATAAAGTGCCACAGAGACGACTCATATAAAATATATATGAATGAAACGAGGTAAACCCCACAAGCTAGAAACCCAAATTTTGGTAGGGGAACGGTTGATGGATAAATGAATCTAATCGACTGACGGGAAACCGGAGATAAATGATTGCCACGTATTTATACGGACAGAACATGGCTTATAGATGGTTTGATTTTAAAAAGCATATAGATGATATATGCTTTTTTTTCTTCAAAATGCGAATCAATCATTATTGAAAGACATCTTTTGGATAAAAAAATGATGATTTTTGACATAAATGAAACAGTAATTGTTTTTCACGAGTTAGCATTTATTTCAGCTTTGAAGAATATTGAAATTCAAATCAAATCAAACGAGGAATAAAGCCGTTTTTAGTTGAAAGAAACGACATAATATAGTACAATAATATCACCAATATAAAAGGAGGTTTGCTGAAGTGATTCCAATTGATGAATTAAAGCAAAGGCAAAAAAGAATCCGCAATTTTTCGATTATCGCACATATCGATCATGGCAAATCGACTTTAGCGGATCGAATCTTAGAAATGACCAATTCCGTTTCCATGCGAGATATGAAAAATCAAATTTTAGATTCAATGGATTTAGAAAGAGAACGAGGCATCACCATCAAACTAAATTCCGTTGAATTAAAATATCTTGCAAAAGATAACATCGAATATATTTTTCATTTAATTGACACGCCAGGACATGTCGATTTTACTTATGAAGTATCAAGATCTCTTGCGGCTTGTGAAGGAGCTATTTTAGTAGTAGATGCCTCTCAAGGTATTGAAGCTCAAACACTTGCCAATGTCTATCTTGCTTTAGATAATGATTTAGAAATTATTACCGTTATCAATAAAATTGATTTGCCAAGTGCCAACCCAGAAAAAGTAAAAAAAGAAATAGAAGATACCATAGGACTTGATGCAAAGGATGCAATACTTGCTTCCGCAAAAGAAGGCATTGGCATCTATGATATTTTAGAAGCCATTGTAAAAAAAGTTCCTATTCCTAGAGGAAACATCGATGAACCTCTTCAAGCATTAATCTTTGATTCATATTATGATGCATATCGAGGAGTTATTCCTTTGGTCCGAATTGTGAACGGAATCATTCAAAAAGGAGATTCCATTCAAATGATGGCCACAAGTGGCATCTTTGAAGTGACTGATTTAGGAGTTTATACTCCAAAAGAAGAAACAAGAGACTACCTTGCAGCAGGAGATGTTGGTTGGCTTAGTGCTACCATTAAAAATATCGAAAAAGTTCACGTAGGAGATACCATCACCCATTCTGTTAGTAGAGCGTTACACCCTCTTCCAGGATATAGAAAATTAACACCCATGGTTTATTCTGGAATTTACCCAGTGGATGCAGACGATTATGAAGATTTAAAAGATTCCCTTGAAAAACTTAAATTGAGCGATGCTTCCTTGATTTTTGAACCGGAATCGTCTCAAGCGTTAGGGTTTGGTTTTCGAATTGGCTTTTTAGGAATGCTCCATATGGAGATTTTTCAAGAGCGAATTGAAAGAGAATTCCAACAAAATGTTATTGCGACTGCTCCAAGCGTTAATTACAAAGTTAATTTAACGGATAACACAACCATAGAAATCGATAATCCAGCAATGATGCCTTTGATTCAACGAATTAAGTCTATCGAAGAACCGTTTGTCAAAGCTACCATCATTTCACCAAGTGAATACGTTGGAAATATTATGGAACTTTGTCAATACAAACGTGGAATCTTTAAAGACATGACCTATATCAGCGATATTCGAGTTGAAATTATTTATGAAATGCCTTTAAATGAAATCATCTTTGATTTTTTCAATCGTTTAAAATCAAATACGAGAGGATACGCTTCTTTTGATTACGAACTTATTGGCTATCGTCCAGGAAAACTAATCAAAATTGATATTTTACTAAATAGCGAACCCGTGGATGCGTTAGCATTTCTTGTTCATCAAGACTTCGCTTATGAACGTGGAAACAAGATTTGTCAAAAATTAAAAGAGTTAATTCCAAGACAACTATTCGAAATCCCAGTTCAAGCCGCCATCGGAACCAAAGTAATAGCTCGTACTAACATTAAAGCCATGCGTAAAGATGTTTTAGCTAAATGTTATGGTGGAGATATCTCTCGAAAGAAAAAGCTCTTAGAGAAGCAAAAAAAGGGAAAGAAACGTATGAAATCTGTTGGATCCGTTGAAATACCTCAAGCAGCCTTTATGTCGGTTCTATCGCTTGAATCTGATAAATAATATTCTTAAATAAAAGCAACCAATCGATTATTGGTTGCTTTTTTAATAACAAGAATCGTTTATCAAGGTGAATCACGTGTTTTTCATGTATATCGCTATACTTTATAAAAAGATTATGTTAACATAATAGTGGTGATTACTTTGATTAAAGGACTATACATTCATTTGCCATTTTGCGAGAAAATTTGTCATTATTGTGACTTTGCAAAAATGGTAGCTTCAAAAGAATATCACATAAAATATGTGACATCTCTTTTACAAGAATTAACATTTTATGGAAAACAACTCTCTCAGATTCAAACGATTTACATCGGCGGAGGTACGCCTTCTTTTCTTGATGAATCTTTACTTGAACTTCTCTTTAAACAAATACATCTTCAAATAGATATGTCTTTAGTCAAAGAGTTTTCAATAGAATCAAATCCAAAAGACATTACTCCAAGCTTTGTAAAATTGATTCAAAAATACCAAGTGAATCGAATAAGCATTGGAGTTCAAACATTTGATGAAAAACTTTTATCTGTCTTAGGAAGAAATCATTTACCTCAAGATGTAATCAGCGCAGTAACCATACTTCACAATCACCACTTTGATAATATTAATTTTGATTTAATGTATTCGATACCTTATCAATCACTAGAACAATTCAAACATGATTTATCGATAGCCGTTTCTCTTAACCCAAGTCATCTTTCTGTATACTCTTTAATCCTTGAACCCAAAACGAAATTTGATTACGATGTAAAAAAAGGAAAATTAGAACTTGTCTTGGAAGAAACAGAAGAACAAATGTCAAACTACATGACAACTTATTTAGAATCAAAAGGATACTATCAATACGAATTTAGCAATTATTCACTTCAAAACAGACAATGTCTACATAATTTAATTGTGTGGAATTTAGAAGAATACCTTGGAATAGGACTTGGGGCAGCCTCTCAAATAGAAGAAGTTCGTTTTAAAAACGCCTCTACCTATAAGTCTTACCTTGAACTTGTATCAAAAAACAATAAAGGAATACAAGTCTTTGAAGATTTTAATCCCATTCAAGAAACAATCTTGCTTGGATTACGAAAAACAGAAGGAATTTCTCTATCGGATTTTAATCAAAAATTTAATGGTTCTGTTTTCCAAAAATATCCTGAATTAGAAAACCATTTATCAAATGGACTCTTAGAAATGAAAAACGATCGGTTGTATTTGACCAAAAAAGGAATGCTTTTGTCTAACCAAGTATTTTTGAGTCTGTTTTAGAAGGAGAAATGATGTTACAATCTTATTTAAAAGAATATACCTATTACTTGCGAATCACTAAAAATCTATCTAAAAACACGATTATTTGTTATGAACATGATATTTTAGATTATTTGATTTTTTTGGAAGAAAATTATCATATTAAAACGATGGATTTGGTTGAAAAACAACACATTTTAAATTATGTTATTCGTTTAAAAAGAAAGAATATGGTTTCAAAAAGCATCACAAGAAAATTATCATCCATTCGTTCTTTTCATCAATACTTACTTTTCGAAAAAATTATTGACGATAATATCGTAAAAAAAATACCGAAGCCCAAAACGCAAAAATTGTTGCCAGTCGTTTTAAACATCGAGGAAACCGAACGACTGATTACTTGTTCTCATGGAAAAGAAACTCCACTGGATTTACGTAACACTGCAATGATTGAAATTGCATATGGAGCAGGACTTAGAGTATCCGAATTGGTGGATTTAAAGTTATCTGATTTGCATTTAAATGTGAATTTAGTTAAAATAATAGGTAAAGGGAACAAAGAAAGAATTGTTCCACTTGGTGATGAAAGTGTGAAAGCCCTTCGAAAATACATCGTCGAAGGCAGACCTTTTTTACATCCCATTCAAGCTGAAGTGCTGTTTGTCAATAAATCAGGCGCTCGCTTGAGTCGAATCGGATTTTACAAGATGATTCAAACTCTTGCCAAAAAAGCGAACATCGAAAAACAAATTTCACCTCATACCTTAAGACACTCTTTTGCAACACATTTGCTAGAGAACGGTGCGGATTTAAAATCAGTCCAAGAACTGTTAGGGCACGAAGATATCTTGACAACAGAGAATTATACACATATTAGTAAAAAGCATCTTCAAGATGCCTATGAATCTGCACACCCCCGTGCAAATAGAAAAGAGGACAAAGCATGAAATACAAACGCATATTTTTAATCGTCATTGATTCCGTTGGAGTAGGAGAACTACCTGATGCCGCAAAATATAATGATGTTGGATCAAATACCATAGGAAACCTTGCAAAAGCAACAAATGGTATTACTTTACCTATGCTTGAATCGTTTGGGTATGGAAATTTAACGGATATTCTAGGAGTCGCTCCTGTAAATCATCCAAAAGCTAATACGACAAAAATGATTGAAATTAGTAATGGAAAAGATACCATGACAGGTCACTGGGAAATCATGGGACTTAAAACGGAAGTTCCGTTTCAAACCTTTACCGAACACGGGTTTCCTAAAGAATTAATTTTAGAACTTGAAAAAGCAACCGGCAGAAAAATAGTTGGAAACATGGCTGCCTCCGGAACAGAAATCTTAGATTTACTTGGACCTCATCAAATGGAAACGGGGGATTTAATCGTGTACACTTCTGCAGATTCCGTTTTACAAATTGCGGCTCATGAAGAAATTATTCCATTAAATGAACTCTATGATATTTGTCGTAAAGCAAGAAAGATAACTTTAAAACCCGAATGGAAAGTGGGAAGAGTAATTGCAAGACCTTACCTAGGTAATCCAAAAGATGGATTTAAAAGAACGCCAAATCGACACGATTATGCTTTATCTCCATCTGGGAAAACGGTTTTAAATTATTTAGAAGATGAAAAGTATGATGTTATTTCAGTTGGAAAAATCAAAGACATCTTTAATGGATCTGGAATTACAGATCATTATTCTATCGTTTCAAATCACGATGGAATGATAAAAACGATAGATCTTGCAAAAGGTGACTTTACTGGGCTTGCCTTTATCAATTTAGTTGATTTTGATGCACTGTATGGACATCGACGCGACGCTGTTGGATACAAAGCCGCTTTAGAAGAATTTGATCAAGACTTAACAACGCTTTTGAAAGAATTAGATTCCAATGATTTGTTAATCATCACAGCAGATCACGGAAACGATCCTACTTTTAGAGGAACCGATCATACAAGAGAATACATTCCTTTGTTTATTTACAATCGTGATTTAAATGGAAGTTTTCTTCCAATTTCAAAAACGTTTGCGGATATCTCAGCTACCATTGCCGAAAATTTTAATGTCAGTAAAACCAAATATGGAAAAAGTTTATTAAGACAGCTTCAATAAAAAAAATGTGTCCTTTACAAGGATACAGTTTTTAATTAAAAGTAATTTTGTTTTTATATTTTAAGATGGATTGTTTTTTGGTCCATTTTTGTTTTGCTTTAAAAGCCATATGAACTTCTTTAAACAGTTTAGAAACAGTTGGATTCTTTTTGGAAAGAGTAAGATATGGTTTATAACTATGCAGTAGTTTTTCAAACTCAGATGATAAATTTGAAGTATACTTTTGATTATTCACTAGAGCAGCTTTGTACTCATTTGTAAGGGCATCAATTTGATTTGACAAAGCAATTTGATGTTTATCTACAAGAATAAGATAACTTTTTTCCAATTGTGTTAATTCATATTGAATCGAGTGAACTGTCGCTTCTTCCTTTATTTTAGCGGTTTCCTTTAACAAAGAAGCATCCGCATCGATTGCTTTAATTTCTTCATCTAAAGGTAAAAAGCTCACCTTATATCCATCTTCAAGTTTTTGCATTTTTTGAGCATACTCAGTTCTGCAAGTGTCTCTTGAAAGCGTAATTTCATCGATTTGAGCAAGAAGTTGTGCCTGGTTGTGAATAGGTTGATCCTCAAAGTAAACCGATAAGTATTGATCTAATAAATCTTTTGAGGCAACGTCTATTTCAATTTCTGCCACTTTGAGTTTATAATGATAACGATCATTCATTTTTTCTAAGGTATTGTAAAAACTTGGATCTAAAATATTGACTTTGCTCTCAAGATAAGGTTTTAGTGCTTCATAATGATTCTTTGCATCTTGATAACTATCTGTCATTTCTTGAATGGTATCATTTCGCAAATTTTCAGCGTCTTTTAATGCATCGTCTAGATGAACGTCGAGTTCTTGTATTTTTCTTTTTGAAGTAAGAATGGTTTCGTTCTTCGCTAAATCTTGGTGGATTTTATTAATTGCATCGGTTTGTTGCTTGGAAATTTTTTCCATTTCCTTGTGAATTAATTTACTGATTTTAACGTCTGTATTTTCAGATAAAAAATGAGTGTTTTTATAAAGTAAAGCTTGATATTCATCCTCAATTTGCTTTTGCATTTTCGACGCTTTAAGAGTTGTATTTTGAATGATATCCTCAAAATATGATTTTTCTTCATCGATAATTTGCATCAAAGATTCTACACGAATTCGATACTCCGATTCTGCTAACTCTATTTGTTCTTTGGAAAATCTCATTTGATTCAAATATGTAGTTAAGATGAACTCATGATGTATTTTTGTTTCTTCCTCAACTCTTGAAGATTGCATAATCAAATAAGCCATTTCGGTTTCATGCATCGTTTTAAAATGAAGAGCAGTCATATCGTATTCTTTCAAAGCCAGTTTCACTTTTGAAGCGGCTTCCACAACATGAATATTGTGCGTTTCATCATTTCTAATTTGTTGGATTAATTTTAAAGATACGAGTGATTGCCATTTTCGGTTAATATTTCCAGATTCTTGTAAATACTCTAAATGATAATTCATTGCAGCATCTAAACGTTCTATCAAAAAACGTTCTTTCGTAATAGATTGTTTTGATTTATAGAAAATTATTTTACGGTCAATTAGAAAGAATTGAATTTGATTAATAATATCTAAAAGTTTTATTTCTTGAAGAAGAAGATGTTTCTTAACTTCGTAAATCAACTTTTGTTCAATTTCATTAATTTTATTTTTAACTTTTAAAGATTCAATATCGTAATTGATGTTTGTTTTTAACTCTTTATTCACTTCAAGTATGGATAAGTGAGTTAATTCATCCTTAATGATTTTTGATGAAAATTCTCCAATTGTTTGAGCTAAAAAAGGATCGAACGTCATTAATCTTTGGTATAAAACTAAGTATTCTTCTAGTTGATTTAACATTTTATTAGATTCAAAACGATATAAAAGGAGATATTCTCTTTTTTCTTTTTGATTCTTTTTTACTAATTTTTTTGCTTTCGCTTGGCATGATAACATGCTATTATGATAATGCTTCACTTCATCATATTGAGAAATTAATTTTTTTAATAAAGTAAAATTTTTATTATTTCGAGCATTCAGAATTGCTTCTTTTAGCTCTAAAATGTTTTTTTCAGGGTTTTTAAAGAAGTGGATGTCTCCTGTCATTAAATTTGATTTTCGATTGAGTAATCGCTCATAAATGTTTTGATATAGTCTCTTATAATCTTGAACTAAAAGCTGTTCAATCTTCAAATCTTGTTCAAATAGATGTTTTTTAAAAGCTTCAAATTGATTAATCTTATCGGAAACAAGTGCTTGAATGTCAATAGACGTCGGATCGTCTTCCGCGCTAAACAACAATTGATTATCAACATAATGTTTTGTTTCTTGTTCATAAAAACGGTTAATTTGTTTTACAAATTGATTCTTTTTTTGAATGATTTCGGAAATAGTAGAATCCATCCCTTTAATTTCTTCGTTTAAGCTTAAGAACAAATCCATTATTTCTTCTTGATGTTGATCTAACACTTTTTGAAAACGAGAAGATTGCTCGGTAAAGAAATCAAAGAATTTATCAGTATTATAAAGATTATTTAAATACGTTCTTTGATAGGTTTCAAAAAACGAAGATTTAACTTGGATTAATGCTTTATTTAGATAATCGATTGTATCTAATATTTCTGAGGCTTCCAATCGATCGTGATGAAGTAAGACTTCGTTTTGTTCGTGAACACTAGCTTCGGTTTCGGAAATAATCTCTTGACGATCTACAATGGCGGTTTCGTCATGATAAAAAAGAGCTTCTTTTAAATTTGAAGCTTCAATTTTTAATTGGTCTAAACGTTCTTCTGCATCATTTAGGTTATTCAAGGTGATTTGTCTATGAGTAGACGCATGAGCAGATATTTTATGAAAGAACTCATCATAAAATTTCATTTCATCGGTAAAAGAAGTTTTTAACGATTCTTCATAAATTTTTTGATTATGGATGTCTTTTTGCAATTTGGTTTCAGATTGAGCCACCTTGAACTCCTTTCTACACGTTTATGATGCGATCTTGTTTTTGACTAGATTTGGTTTCCTCAAGTGTTATTGCATCTTTTGTGTTTTTAGCTTTGGTAAGAGTGTCTTTATAGGCATCGATTGATTTTTTATAAAGAGATTCTTGAAGGGAATAATATTTGTCAAAAGGAAGATTAATTAAGTTTCCTTCTTCAATAATTTTATGATAATCACTTTGGGCATCATAAAATTGCAAGTAATCATTTAAATGATCTTGATTCGATTGAGTGTATTGTTTTAAAAAAGTTTCTTCTGCTAATTGAATTTTTTTATAAATTTCTAAATAGTCACTAGGAAGTCGTTTCTTTACATCTTCAATTTCAAGTAAAAATTGAGGCCTAGAGACAAATTTAGTTTCCTCAATATGAGCAAATTCTTGAAGTAAGGTTAACCTACGCTCTTGAATAAGAGTTAGTTTGGTTGCTTCTAAACTAGAAGTGACTTCTTTAGAAGTTATGGGAAGAATAGAGATTTCTTGTTCTAATTTTGAAAGACTACGAGAAGATATTTGATCATCATTTATTGCTAAGGATTCAATATACTCATTTTCCAAATGGAAATCAAGTTCTATTTGAGATTTTAGACGTTGATATGCTGTTTCAAACATATGAAATCGATTGTCAATGGTATTGAAACTGCGTTTATGAGATTTATCATATAATAGAATTTTGTGTTTCAATAATTTTTGATTTTTTTGAATGATTTGATTAATTTTAGTTTCTAAGTATTCGTATTCATCAGAATCAATCCTAGTAGAGCGCTCAAAGGCTTTATTCATTTCAATCACTTGATCTTTGAGTTTTGTTTCCAGTAAAAAGGAATCTTGTTTAATTTTTTGTAATTGTTTAGCTCGATTCTTACCAGATTTGACAGCTTCATAAACTAAACGGTCGTATTGATTGTTAATAATATTCTTCGTTTCGCTTGCTTTATCATAAATCTGGCTTACAAACAATACATCGTTTTTAATCGCAAGCAACTCAGTAGAGTCAAGAACGTTGTACAATTTAAAATAAATTTTTTTAAAGAGAATAATCGATTCAATTAAATATTCTTTATAAATAGTATTTTGTTTTACTGGTTTGAGTGTGTTTTTTTGAAGAAAATGTTGAGCAGAAGAAGCATTAATAACGTATTCTATAATGTTTTGATCCATCCATTTTGACAATGATTGGTTCAAGTTGAGGTAATTGTATTTTTGAGTCAATTGTAAACAATCATTCATGATAGCATTCAAAATGTTAACGACGGAGTGCATTTGAGATCTGCTATTCATAAAAGGCAAAATAATAGTTTGATCAGATAATTTATCTTGATGAAGTAATTGAGTTTTCCATGGATTCATAAATAAATCGATTTTTGTATGTATGCTCTTTATTATTGTTCTAAATTCGTGATGAATGGTTTGAATGTCCTTGTGTGCTAAAGCTGTTTTTTTACTTGTTTGTTGATCAAATTCATGAATTAATTTATAGCGTAATGTTTCAAGATAATAAGCATAAGTTCGATCTTCTTTTGAATTTTCAACGAAAAAAGAAACATGCACTTTATCTGCTTCAATTTGATCAATTAACAATTGTTTTTGATGAACGAAGTCTACAATTTTATTGCTTCCTTCTTGTTGGAAAAGTGAAAATTGTTTTTTGTAATTTTCAAAAGCGATAGCATATTGATAATTTAACCGATTGATTTCATAGCTTATCATCGATTTATTATATTTCATTTGGTGAATATCTAAAGCTTTTGCTCTTTCAAAGACTGCTTTTGCATAGGCAAGGTCTTTATCATAGGCTAATTCATGAATTTTCTTTTCGACTTGATTTAGATTCAACAAATAATCTTTTCTAACAAGATTATGTTGTTTTGCCAAATGCAAGAAAGTACTTTCTTTGTGAATCGAAATCAAACCATTTTGAAGGTTGGATTCTGATTCGATTTTCTTTAGGTTAATGTCATGTTGGTATTTGGCAAAAAATTCATCTTCTTTTAATTCAGCGAGATATTTATTATAATCTCCAGATATATCAGTGTTTTCCATACGTTTTCGAATGGAAGCCACTTCGAGTTGATTGTTTGATTCAAGTGTCACAATTTCTTTACTGAAGAAATCGATTTGAGTAATTAAATCGGTCAAAGTAGAAGTAATGTTGTTGACTCGAACCATTACATTAATTTTATAATCTTCAAGCGTTTTAGCGCTTTGCGTGATGTAATTGCTTTCCATTTCAGTAATTTGTTGATTAAATTGAATGAATTCAGCTAAAATATTATCTAATTCATCAAAAGATTCATTTACGTAAAAAGCAAAATTACTATATAAATTAATACTGTTTTGGAAAAAAGCTGCAGGCATATAATAAGCAAGTTTTATCTCTTCTACACGTTTAAAAGAATCAATTTTAATTTTTTTGATCTCATTTTGATATTTAGAAATTAATAAATCAGCCATCGATTGATTTCTTTTCAGTAAATAATTTGCTTTATTTTGAATAATCTCATATTGCATAATATATTTTTCAGTCAAGCGTGATTGACCATTTTTATCTGACTCAATGATTTTTCTTCCAATGATTTCTTTTGTTTCTTTATATTCTTTTTGAATTAACTTTTCAAAAGAATTTTTCTTTTGGTTGACATCTTTGATTTGTTTGACAAATTGATGAATAATCGTTTGATTAATTAAAGAATGAGGCTTTTGTCTTTGGTGACTAAGTCCTTCAATTCTTGCTTTCTGACGAGTATAGATGTCAGAAGAGCTTTTAAACAAAGCATTCATCTTATTTTTAGTGTTTCTTAACGCTTCAATCACTTGAAGTACGGATTCGTTCATAAATTGTGCTTGGTTGGATGAATCTTTATTCAATTGTTTTTTAAGCGCAATCAAAGCATTTTTAGATTTCTCAATTGTCCACAAAAGAATGTTTGCTTGTTCGGAATTAATTTCTTGATAGTCATTTTGAAGTGAATCATATTTCTTTTGTTCTAATTTTAAGAAATCATGATGAACTTTCATTTCTTTATCAATGGCTTCATCTGAATTTTTGGTTAATTCCAGAAATTGCAAGTATGCGTCATGTTTAAGTTGTTCAATTGATTGCAAAGCAGAATTAAAATAATCATTTTCTTCATTTATAGATTGTTTTACGACTTCTTCGTGATTAAAAATATCTTCTTCAATATTCTGAAATAATTCATGATATTCTTCATTTACGAAATCAATGGATTTATGGAAATTCATTTCAGTTAAAATAAATTCATTAAAATGATCCGCTTCAAATGATTCATAGTTTTGTCTAATCCGTTCAATTTCGTACTTGTAATTTTCTAATACTTGAGAAAGTTCAAGATCAATGGCGGTTTGAACGGTCTTATGGTCGTTAAAAAAAGCTGGAAATCTATTCAGCACATATGAAATGATATCGCGATTTTTTGCCATTTCGTTCACCTCAACTTTCCCTCATAAAGATATTATAATATAGATAGTACTTTAATTCAATAAAACAAGAGAAATAATTCTGATGATTTTTATCTTAAATTTGGTATAATAATAACGAGGTGTGTAATATGGATAAACGAATCATCAGTAATAACTTATTAATCGATGACGAAATCGAAGCAACGTTACGCCCAAAATACTTTGGAGAGTATATTGGACAGACCAATGTAAAAGAAATGATTGAGATAGCGGTTGAGGCGGCTAAGAAGCGCTCAGAATCGCTAGATCATGTACTTTTATATGGACCTCCTGGGTTAGGAAAAACCACACTAGCACAAGTCATTGCAAATGAATTAGGCGTTCATATTAAAGTATGCAGCGGACCAACCATAGAAAGAACAGGGGACTTAGCAGCAATCGTTACTTCGCTTGAACCAGGAGATGTTTTATTTATTGATGAAATTCACCGCCTTCCTAAAATTGTAGAAGAAATTTTATATTCGTCCATGGAAGATTTTATTATTGACATTGTTGTAGGAAGAGACTCAGGCGCAAAGTCCATTCGTGTTGATTTACCGCCGTTTACCTTGATTGGAGCTACTACAAGATTTGGTGATTTAACAGGCCCTTTAAGAGAGAGATTTGGAATTGTACATAAACTTGATTTTTATACAGATAAAGAATTAGAAGCCATCTGTATTCGTACTGCAGCAATTTATGAATGTGTTATTTCTCCTGAAGCTGTGTGTGAACTTGCTAAGCGATCAAGAGGAACTCCAAGAATTGTAAATCGGTTATTTCGTAGAGTTAGAGACTTCGCAGATATTTTAGGAGATGGAACCATTACCATCGATATTACAAAAATTGCACTTGATAAATTAAAAATTGATGAAAGCGGACTTGATCGAAAAGATCGAGAATATCTTCTAGGAATTATAGAAAAATATCATGGTGGGCCAGTTGGACTTGAAACCATTGCAACATCGATTAGTGAAGATCCACAAACATTAGAAGATGTTTATGAACCTTTCTTGATTCAACAAGGATTTATTAGTCGAACACCAAGAGGTAGAGTAGTAACAGAAAAAGCTTACAAACATTTAAAAAAGGGCTACCAAGGTAGTATGTTCTAGAATGAAAACAGATGACTTTGACTATAAATTACCAGAAGAATTAATTGCACAAACTCCACTTTTAAATCGTGATTCCTCTAGACTACTACTTTGTCACAGAGATAATTTTGAAGTAACACATGATTTGTTTCATCATCTTCCTTCCTATTTAAAAAAAGGAGATGTATTAGTCTTAAACGATACCAAAGTGCTGCCTGCAAGGTTAATTGGAACCAAAGAGAAAACACATGCATCCATTGAAATACTTTTACTTAAATCATTAGAACTTGATGTATGGGAAACACTATCTAAACCAGCTAGAAGAGTAAAATTAGGTACTGTTATAACTTTTGGAGGATTATTAAAAGCAAAATGTATTGGTGTAAAAGAAGAAGGAATTCGACTCTTCAAGATGATCTATCAAGGAATTTTCTTAGAAATCCTGGATCAACTTGGCGAAATGCCATTGCCTCCATATATTCATGAAAAACTAAAAGAACAAGATAGATACCAAACCGTGTACTCAAAAGTAATTGGAAGTGCAGCGTCTCCAACAGCGGGATTACACTTTACCAAAGAGTTGTTAAACACGCTACAACAAATTGGAGTTGAAATCTATTTTCTTACACTTCACGTGGGACTTGGAACCTTTCGTCCTGTAAGCGTGGATGATGTTTCAAAACATCATATGCATTCTGAGTTTTATTCATTTGACATAGAAGTAGCAAATAAGCTAAATCAAGCAAAAAAAGAAAACAGAAGGATTATTGCGGTTGGAACAACTACCACAAGAACCCTTGAGTCTATTTATCAAAAACATCACCAGTTCATAGGTGAAAGTGGATTTACTGATATTTTCATTTATCCTGGATTTTCATTTCAAGCAATCGATGGCTTAATTACCAACTTTCATTTACCGAAATCCACTTTGGTCATGTTAGTATCTGCTTTCTCATCAAAAGAGATTATAATGAATGCATACATGGAAGCCATCAAAGAAAAGTACCGTTTTTTCTCATTTGGAGATTCCATGTTTTTACTACCAAAAAAATAAAAAAGGCTAATTTTAGCCTTTTTCTTTTGATTAATTATCAAGTGGTTTAATTTTTTTCATTAAATATAAGAACGGAGTATCTAAAAAAGCAACGACAAGTTTAATGACATAAGTTGAAATAAAAATTTCAATGACTACAGTTAAATCATAAACTCCTAAAAAAGCAATCGGAACAAAAATAATGCTGTCAACGAATTGGCTTATAAATGTTGATCCATTGTTTCTTACCCATAACCATTTATCACTTGGCCATTTGTGTTTTATTTTTTGAAATAAATTCACATCCAATTGCTGACTAATGAAAAACGCAATTAAACTACCTAAAGCAATTCGTGGTAAAAAACCAAAAATAGTTTCTAATGCAGTTTGAGATATATCGTTCTCATTGGGAATAAAAGTCAATGCAAGTTGCATTACAATAAGAGAAGATAACAACACATAAAACCCAAGATAAACAGCCTTTTTAGCAGCTTTTTTATCAAAAATTTCATTTAAAGCATCGGTTGCTAAAAAAATAGTACCATACATAATGTTTCCAAGAGTTGCATTGATTCCAAACAAAGAGATGTTCTTTGTTACTTGAATGTTGGCAAGTAACGTTGCAATACCTACCCAAACAAAAATACCAGTTTTTCCAAATAGTTTATACAATCCCATTAATAACAAAAAATTAACAATGGCAAAGATAAACCATAACAATTCATTACTCATATAAATCCTCCTAGTTTTGATTACGCAGGATGGTTTCGAACTGCGAATGCGATACCATTATATCAAATTCTCGAAAAAATACAATTAAAAGCAGATTTGAATTGCGAAAAATGTGCAAAAGTAGTAGAATATGAATGATTACGATGCTTGTGAAGGAGGACTATATGGAACGAAATGTATTAGTAGAAGTATCAGCAAGACATGTTCATTTGAGCCAAAAAGATTTAGAGATTTTATTTGGAAAAAATCATGAACTTACAATAAAAAAAATGTTGTCTCAACCAGGGCAATTTGCGGCAGAAGAACGCGTTACAGTTGTTGGACCAAAAAAGGAAATTACAGGAGTGTCTATTCTAGGTCCTGTAAGGAAAAATACTCAAATTGAAATATCTTTAACGGATGCAAGATCGATAGGTGTCGTTGCTCCTATTCGAGAATCAGGAGACACTTTTAAAAGTGCTCCATGTAAAATTGTTGGACCCGTTGGAGAAATTGAGGTATTAGAAGGCGTTATTATTGCGAAAAGACATATTCATTTGACTCCAAAAGACGCGTTAGCTTTTGATTTAAAAGATAAACAAATCGTTTTAGTAAAAGTCGAAACACTAGATCGATCCCTTGTTTTTGGAGACGTAGTCATTCGTGTTCGGGATGATTTTGCTTCCGCAATGCATATCGATACAGATGAAGGCAATGCTGCAGCAATAAACGGCATCGTTTACGGACAAATCCTTTAAGTTATGGCGATTACTTATGAAATTACCCACATCTGCAAACAATCAAATGCAAGATGTGGGATTTTACATACTCCACACGGCAGTTATGAAACGCCAATTTTTATGCCTGTTGGAACACAAGCAACGGTTAAAACATTAACTCCAGAAGAAATTAACCAAGTAAGTGATGGCTTAATTCTTGGAAACACCTATCACCTTTGGCTTCAACCAGGAGAAGACATTGTAAAAGCCCACGGAGGAATTCGTGGATTCATGAAATGGGATAAAGCTTTACTTACAGATTCTGGTGGATATCAAGTATTTAGTCTCTCTCACATCCGTAAAATCAAAGAAGAAGGTGTAGATTTTCGACACCACTTAAGTGGAGAAAGATTGCATATGTCTCCAGAAGATAGTATTCGCATCCAAAACGATCTAGGAGCAGATATCATCATGAGCTTTGATGAATGTCCTCCTTTTTACTCCAATTATGAATACATGAAGGATTCGGTAGAGCGTACATTACGCTGGGCTAAAAGAGGGAAACAAGTTCATCAATTTCCAGATAAACAAGCCCTTTTTGGAATTGTTCAAGGGGGACCTTTTAAAGATTTAAGAAAACACTGCCTTGAAGAACTGATAAACATTGATTTTGAAGGATATGCAATTGGTGGGTTAAGTGTGGGTGAAACAAAAACCGAAATGTTAGAAATGCTTGAATTTCTTAATCCATTAATGCCGGCTTCTAAACCAAGATATTTAATGGGAGTTGGATCTCCTGATGATTTAATTAATGGTGCCATTAATGGAATTGATATGTTTGATTGTGTTTTGCCAACAAGAATTGCAAGACATGGGACAGCTATGACTTCAACTGGCAAAATCGTCATTAAAAATAAAGAGTACGAAAAAGATATGACACCTCTTGACTCAAACTGTTCTTGTCAAGTATGTAAAACGTATACAAGAAGTTACATCCGTCATCTGTTTAAAGCGGGTGAAATACTCGGATTAAGGCTGGTAACCTATCACAATTTGTATTTTTTAAAACAGTTAATGAGCCAAATTCGAGAAGCCATTAAAGAAGATAGGCTTCTTGATTTTAAGACAGAATTTTTCAGTCAATATTATAAGTAAAAATCGATTTTTACAAAAGGATATAAAATAGCAAAAAAAAGTTCTGTTCACGATATAATATTATTGAAAACAAAGCGCTAATTACGTATAATAGAAGTAGAAGAACTTTTCACCGAAATATTTAAAACAACTTTATTTATATGTTCTTTTATGATAACATATATTTAATGATTGACTTGGGAGGTATCGTATGTTTGATTTAAACGATAAATTTAATCAAAAACCCAACATTAAAGTCATAGGTGTCGGTGGTGGCGGAGGATCTGCAATCAACCGCATGATTGAAAATGATGTTCAAGGTGTCGAATTTGTAGCAATGAATACCGATGC
Source organism: Bacillota bacterium (assembly GCA_018818595.1). Taxonomy (NCBI): domain Bacteria; kingdom Bacillati; phylum Bacillota; species Bacillota bacterium. The sequence goes on along the minus strand of JAHIRM010000036.1, from coordinate 31,054 downwards.
ACAAGTATTAAAACTTTCTAAAGCCGATGTGAGAGTACAATTAGGAAAAATGCTAACACGCGGACTTGGCGCAGGCGCCAGTCCAGATGTTGGAAGACAAGCTGCACTTGAATCCGAAGACGAAATCCGCGATTTATTAGCTGAAACCGATATGGTTTTTATTACTGCTGGTATGGGCGGAGGAACTGGAACAGGTGCTGCGCCAGTTATTGCGCGCATTGCAAGAGAAATGGGCTGTTTGACCATAGGAATCGTCACAAAACCTTTTGGATTTGAAGGAAGAAAACGTGCAAGCGTAGCCATGCAAGGATTAGAAGAATTAAAACCATTTGTGGATACTTTAATTGTGATCCCAAATGATAAACTCTTATATATTGTTGATAAAAACACACCATATCTTGATGCATTTAGAGAAGCAGATAATGTATTAAGACAAGGTGTACAAGGTATCACAGAAATTATAGCTGTCCCTGGAGTGGTCAATGTCGATTTTGCCGATGTCAAAACAGTTATGAAAGACAAAGGAACTGCTTTAATGGGAATCGGAATTGCAGAAGGCGAAAATCGTGCAGTTGAAGCCGCAAGAGCCGCCATTAGAAGTCCATTATTAGAAACTTCTATCAATGGCGCAACAGATGCCATTGTGAATATTACTTCAGGATATGATGCATCTCTATATGAAATCAACGAAATCATTGAAGAAATTCAAAAATCTTCTACTACCGACATTAACGTAATCTATGGTTCTGCTATTAATTCAGACCTTGAAGATGAAATTATCGTAACCGTTATAGCTACTGGATTTAGTGAAGATCCTCTATTTAGAGATAACACGTTCCAACACGCTGAAGAAAAACCAATTGATGTACCTTCTATGGATAATGTGTTTGAAAAACAAAACACGCCTTCCAGAAAAGAAAATAAGAAAAAATTAAAAAAGCAAAAGGAACAAATTGAAATTCCAAAAGAAACACAAGAAGAAAAAGAAGATATTCAAATTCCATCTTGGTTAAAAGAACGATTTAAAAAATAACAAAGGTTGGGCTTGCCCACCTTTTTTCTTTAAGATAACATTGTATTTTCAGTCAAAAAGTGATACAATTTTTTAGAAACCATTACATGAAATTCATAGAAATAAAATGAAGAAACACCTATCTAAAAACAAAAATTGGATGACCTAACATCCACTGCAAAAAAAGACGAAAGGGATATATAATATTTAGGAAAATTATATTATATTTGATAAACATATGAATCTAACCGGAAAACAAAAACGCGTATTAAGAAGTTTAGCGCAAACCAAAAAATCAGCATTTCAAATTGGAAAAGAAGGATTAACTGCGCAAATTAAAACTAATTTATTAGATTATTTGACGAAATATGAACTAGGGAAAATCACCGTTTTAAATAACTGCACAACCCCAATCATTGCATTAGAACAATCTCTTCAAGAAGCAGACATTCAAGTAATTCAAAAAATTGGAAAAGTGATGGTTTTGTACAAAGAAAACCTTGCTTTAATTAATCGAATTGAGTTGCCACTTTAATGAAAATATTACTTACCAATGATGATGGGTACAACGCAACAGGAATTCAAATTCTCTATGCAAAACTTCAAAAATATGGCGAAGTGACTTTAGTTGCGCCACATTTTCACATGAGTGGAGCTTCTGTTTCAAGAGTGTTTTGGGATGAAGCCAAAGTCTATGAACATTCCCCTACAATCTATAGCGTGGAAGGAACTCCTGCTGATGCGGTTGCTTTTGCCATTCATGGCTTGAATTTACAACCAGATTTAGTAGTTTCAGGGATAAACAACGGCTTTAATGTTGGAGCGGATACAGTCTATTCTGGAACGGTTGGAGCTGGAATGGAAGCTTTAAAGGCTAATTTAAAAGCCATAGCGTTTTCCGCAGATTATGATTACTTTAAACCTGCAGAAGACGAATTTGAAAAAGTCATGGATTATATCTTATTTCATAAATTATTATCAAAAGAATATTTGTTAAATGTAAATTTTGTTTCCAAAGCTTTTGCCACTTCGAAAGGCATACGTATCACAGATTTAGGATTTCGACCTACAGAACATTTTTACTTAAGAAGCGACGATGGAACCTATAAAAACCATCGAAAATTCTTGCCATTTCATTTTGAAGAAGGCACAGATTTATGGGCTGCTAATCAAGGTTACATCTCAATAACCCCTTTGAAATTTGCCAATCAAACTTCCAAAGGACTGAAAGAATGTAAAGAGAAGGTGGGGCAACTTGATTAAAAAAAAGAAATACATTTATTTTCTATTGTTTTATCTTGTGAACTTGATAACAGTTGTGCTTTTGATTGCTTTTGTAATCCAAAATACATTTGTTTCAATTTTGCTTGCCATCTATATTATGATTTTGTCTGGCTTTTTTTCGTTTGCATCTAGAAAAAAGAGGTGAAGTTTCATTGGCTTTATTAGAAAATTTAGATTCAATCAAATCACACTTGACTCAACAAACGATTATAGCTGCGACAAAATACGTTGACTCTTCCAAGATGAAAGAACTTTTACTCCTTGGAATCAATCATTTTGGAGAAAACCGAGCGGAGTCCTTTTTAGAAAAATACGAGACGTTTGAAAAGGAAAAGATTACTTGGCATTTTATAGGATCTTTACAAACAAACAAAGTAAAAAAAATTATTAACAAAATTGATTATCTGCATTCATTAGACCGACTTAGTCTTGCTTTAGAAATTCAGAAATATCGAATAACGCCATTAAAGTGTTTCATAGAAGTCCATATTTCGAAAGAAGTATCTAAATCTGGAATAGATAATAAAGAAGTAATTGATTTTATCAAAAAAATTGAAATATATGATAAAATAGAGGTAGTAGGTTTAATGGGTATGGCTTCAAATACAGAAGACAAAGTACAAATCGAAAGCGAATTTTTATCACTTAAGAAGTTATCAAATAAAATAAAAAAGCTTCAATTACCAAACGTAAAGCAATCTTACTTGTCAATGGGTATGTCAAATGATTACCAAATTGCAGTTAAATGCAATGCAACCCATTTGCGATTAGGAAGAATTCTATTTAGAAATGAGGGATGATTTTGGGAATGTTTAAGAAAAAAGATCAAATGGTATCTACAGATGTTGATTTAGAAGATGTAAAATTCTTTCGAATCCAAGATAGTTCTGGGATTTATGAATATGCAGAGATTATCATGCATCGAACTCCCATCGTGTTAAATTTTGATAATTGTTTAATCCCAGAAGCAAACGAAGTTCTCTTATTTTTAACAGGAGTTTTATTTGCTTGCGATGGAGAAATCGTAAAAATTCAAGACAAAATTTATTTGCTTGCTCAAAAAACGGATTTAAATGGGCCTACATTAAAGCGATTTGTCAGTGAATTTCAAAAGAAAAAATAATGACAATCAACGATTATTTATACCTACTTTTATACTATAGTTTTTATGTTCTTAGAATTTATTTTTATATCATGATTGTGACAATTATCTTGAGTTGGACTCCCATTGCAAACTCAAAATTTTATTTGATCCTTCAAAAAATCTGTGCTCCCTATTTAAACATCTTTCGAGGATGGATCGTCGTTGGAAATATGGATTTTACGCCAATGCTTGGACTAATCCTTTACCAAATCCTTTTAAGTATTATTTCAAGAGCGATTTTTTAATTAAATTCACTGTTTTTCTTGATAAAACTGAAAAATTTGTTATAATGAATTAACATATATAAATCGATGATTAGGACAAATATCACTTTCACTGTTTTTAAGAGACCTTGTATTTGGTGCAAACAAGGAAACAGAAAGTGGTTTATCACCTAGGAGAGAGTTATTGAACAAACGTAAATAACTTCGTAAGTCGGCGTTAACGACTCAAGCGCTAGTTTTCTAGAACAAAGGTGGTACCGCGGTAATAATCGTCCTTATTTTTGAGGGCGTTTTTTTTTAGGAGGATAACAAAATGGAAACAAAGAAAAATTTCAAAGATACGTTATTAATGCCCAAAACAGATTTCCCAATGAGAGGAAATCTTGGCCAAAACGAACATATCATTCAAGCGAATTGGGAGAAAATAGATCTTTACAATAAAATACTTAAAAAAAATGCATTGAGATCAATGTATGTTTTACATGATGGGCCTCCTTATGCGAATGGATCCATTCATGCAGGAACGGCTTTAAATAAAACATTAAAAGACTTCGTTTTACGTTACAAGAACATGTCTGGCTTTCAGGCACCTTATCTTCCTGGATGGGATACTCATGGTTTGCCAATTGAAAACGCATTATCCAAAGACAAAAAAGTAAATCGAAAAGAAATGGATGTTCCTAAATTTAGAGAATTATGCAAAGACTTTGCCTTAGAACAAGTTGAAATTCAAAAACAACAATTTAAAAGACTTGGAATACTAGGAGAGTGGGATAACCCTTATATTACTCTTGATAAATCCTATGAAGCAGCCCAAATTAGACTGTTTGGTGAAATGGTTGAAAAAGGACTCGTATATAAAGGATTAAAACCAGTGTATTGGTCTCCTTCTTCTGAATCGGCATTAGCAGAAGCAGAAATAGAATATTATGATGTTACTTCACCTTCAATTTATGTTGCAATGCCTTCAAAATTCACGAACGGGTTGTTTCCTAAAAATACTGAGTTTTTAATTTGGACAACGACTCCTTGGACGATTCCTGCAAATCTTGCGATTTGTGCAGGGCCAGAAATAGAATACAGTCTTGTTAAAACGGAAACCGGTCGTCACTTTGTGCTAGCGAAAGCTAGAATTGAAGTGATGAAAGAAATGTTAGAATGCGAGAAAATGGACATTCAAACCACCGTTTTTGGTTGGGAACTAGAAGGAATGACTTACGTTCATCCACTTTACAACCGAGTTTGTCCTCTTATTTTAGGAGAACATGTGACAACCGAAGATGGTACTGGATTAGTTCATACTGCTCCAGGGCATGGAGAAGACGATTTTATCGTCGGTCAAAAATACAATTTAGAAGTATTTTGTCCTGTTGATTCCAAAGGAAATATGATGGAATCGGCTGGAAAACGATTTGAAGGATTATTTGTCGATGACTGTAATCTTGAAGTTATAAAAGCTTTACAAGAAACAAATGCTTTACTAAAAGTGTTATCAATCGTTCATAGTTACCCACACGATTGGCGTACAAAAAAACCAGTAATTTTCCGTGCAACCCCACAATGGTTTGCGTCCATCGATATCTTAAAACAAGATATCTTAAAAGCAATTCAAACAGTAAAGTGGTACCCATCATGGGGAGATGTCCGATTAGGTAATATGATTAAAGATCGAGGATCTTGGTGTGTATCGAGACAAAGAACTTGGGGCGTCCCAATTCCTGCTTTTTACACTGAAAATAAAACACCAATTCTTGAGAAAGAATTAATCGAACACTTCGCAAAAATCGTTGAAAAAGAAGGATCAAATGCTTGGTTTATCCGAAGTGCAAAAGAGTTACTACCTGTTGGGTATACCCATAAAGATTCACCAAACAATCTCTTTACAAAAGAAACTGATATCATGGATGTGTGGTTTGATTCTGGGACAAGTCATCATGGAGCTTTATTAACAAGAGGACTTCCTTATCCTGCTGATTTATATCTTGAAGGATCAGATCAATATCGCGGATGGTTTAATTCGAGTTTAATTACAGGTGTGGCAACGATGGGTCAAAGCCCTTATAAAACTCTTGTAAGTCATGGATTTATCCTAGATGGTGAAGGCAGAAAAATGTCTAAATCTCTTGGAAATGTAGTCGATCCTAATAAAATAGCTGATACGCTAGGAGCGGATATCTTCCGTTTATGGGTATCAAGTGTTGATTATCAAGCTGATGTAAGGCTGTCAGACGATTTAATCAAACAAGTATCAGAATCCTATCGTAAAATTCGAAATACCTTTAAATTCTTACTTGGAAATTTAGCAGATTTTGATTTTACTTTAGACGTACTTGCCTATTCAGAGTTGTCTGAAATAGATCAATACATCATGATAAAAACGAATAATCTTGTTAAAGAAGTAAAAGATGCTTATGAAGATTTCCGTTTTGATGATGTCTATCGTAAAGTAACAAATTTTGTGACATTTGTATCCTCATTTTACTTAGATTTTACAAAAGATATTCTTTACATCGAAAAAATAAATAGCCCAGAAAGACGAAAAATTCAAACCGTATTTTATACCATTCTTGATTCCTTACTTCGTGTACTAACTCCACTTATTCCTCACACTACGTCCGAAGCATATCAATACCTATCTTCTAATAAAGAAGAAGATGTCTATCTACTAGATATGCCAAAAATCCAATCCTATGATACGACGATTGAAGAAACATATGATGAGTTTATGGAATTTAGAGAAGTGGTCTTAAAAGCATTAGAAACCGCAAGAGAAGAAAAAATAATTGGTAAGAGTTTAAATGCTCATTTGATTATTTATCCAAAAGCTAAAATTCAACTCTTACTTGAAAAATGTAAATTAAATTTAGCACAAGTGTTCATCGTTTCAAAACTAGATATCAAAAACGAAGGATACGGTTCATTTAAAGCAGAAGATGTATCAATAGATGTACTTGCAGCAAGTGGCACGACTTGTGCTAGGTGTTGGCAAGTAGTAGATGACGTTAATGAAGACGGATTATGCTCTCGTTGTCAAAAGATTGTAGCCATGTAATAATAAGCCGATGAAGCATGTCTTCAATCGGCTTTTATATCCCTTTTACATTGACTTTTTGGCGGAAAAAAAGTATAATATCTATGAAATAAATGGAGGAATCCCGTGAAAGTTAGAATTAATTTAACCAATTCAATTATGTATTTTTTAGGAATTGCGTTAATATCTTTTTCGGTTATTCTTTCTTTTCGAACAGGATTTGGAGCAACTCCAGCTGATAACCTTACAGGAATTATCTCTAAAACGACACATATTTCTTTAGGAACAGCCGCATTTCTTGTATCGACATTCTTTATTATTGTTTTAATCCTTTATTATAAAAATTTTAAATTTCTGTTTCTATTTGTTCAAGTAATCGTGTTTTCACCCATGCTTGATTTTTGGGATTTAGTGATTTTAAAAGACTATATGCCTCTTGGAGCAATGACTTGGATTGTTTTTGCAGCATCTGTTTTCATCCTCCCATTTGGAGGAATGTTAATGATAAAATCTACTTACCCCGCGGGATTATATGATGAGTTAATGTTTCTCACGTATCGACACACAAAATTAAAATTAGGTGTGTCTAGAACGTTTAACGAAATGGCGATTGTGTTAATTGCTGTTTCAATTAGTTTATTAACAAAAAACGGGTTTGGAACAGTGTACTATGGAACGATTGTTTATGCTTTATCCATTGGATACTTATTAAAGTTTTATATATTTGGATTTGAGAAATTGAATCATAAAAGGAGAAATATTTATGGAACTAAATAAAATGATTGATCATACCTATTTAAAAGCAATAGGAACCACAAAAGAAATTGATGTTTTACTAGAAGAAGCAAAAATGTTTCATTTTAAAAGCGTATGTGTTAACCCTGCGTTTGTTGCACATTGCAAAAAAGCTTTAGAAAATACAGACGTTTTAGTTTGTACAGTCATAGGCTTTCCTTTGGGAGCAAACACGATTGAAACAAAAGTGTTTGAAACGCTAAATGCGGTTGCCAATGGCGCAGATGAAATCGATATGGTTCTAAACATTGGCGAATTAAAATCAGGCCATTATGATTATATTAAAAATGAAGTAACTCAAGTAGTAAAAGCAGCTCATGGATTAACCGTTAAAGTTATTATTGAAACGTGTTATCTAACCGAGGATGAAATTATAAAAGTGAGTCAACTCATTGGAAATACAGATGCAACTTTTATTAAAACTTCAACTGGATTTGGAACGCAAGGCGCAACACCTGAAAATGTAGCCATCATGAAAGCAAATGGAAATGGGAAAGAAGTGAAAGCTGCAGGCGGAGTGAGAACAAAAGAAGACTTTGTAAAAATGATCGAAGCGGGTGCAACAAGAATTGGCACAAGTAACGGCATTGCGCTGTTAAAAAATGAAACCGGATCTGAATATTAATGATTGACTTACAAACAGACATTCTCAATCGAACCAAAAAAGAAATGATTTCTTTTCGATTCAGCCGCGTTCTTGTTAGTACAACAGTTTTTTCGGTTTTTGTCATAAGCGTATTTTTAATTGGACAGATTTCTATTAATTGGATTAGCGGTCCACTTATTGTAGGAATCTCTTTTGTCTACTGTTTATTAAAAGAATATTTTATGAAATATCAAAATACGAAAATGTTAAGCGATCAATTAAACTATTTAAAAGGTAAAAAACCAAAAATGACTTTATTTATTTCGATGCTTGAAGTCAATCATAAGCAAGTATATTTAAAAAAATCTTCATTGTTTATTGAAAACAATCGACTTTATTTAGAAGCGTATCATTCTAATGCTTTTTCCTTCAAACCAAAAGATAGTATCACGGTTTCTTACGGGAAAGATTTTATCTTAAAAGAAGTAACAGAAGAAGATTTGCCACTTGTCAGTTTTAAAGGAATTCTTATGGATACAGAATATCAGTTATTGGTAGTGAATAATCAAGAAGTGATTACACTACTTAAATCATATATCAAAGAAGAAGAAAAGGACGTGTAATTTATGGGAACACCACATAACAGCGCTGAAATTGGCGAAATTGCATCAACCGTTTTAATGCCAGGAGACCCTCTAAGAGCCAAGTACATTGCAGAAAATTTCTTAGAAAACGTCACTCTTTTTAATTCGGTAAGAAATATGTTTGGCTATACTGGATTCTACAAAGGAAAACGAATTTCCGTGATGGGCTCAGGAATGGGAATGCCTTCTATTGGAATTTATGCCTATGAATTATTTCGTTTTCTAGGAGTAGAAAGAATTATACGAATTGGGTCAGCAGGCTCTTATTCTCCGAAACTTAAACTGTTTGATACATTACTTGTAACAGAAGCTTTTAGTGAATCTAATTTTGCAAAATCGCAAAACGGAGAAAAAAGACACATTTTAAAATCTTCGAAAGAACTAAACAAAGAAATCATTCAAGCAGCTAAGAAGATTCATATTTCAATTGTAAAAGGCAGAATTCATTCAAGCGATGTCTTTTACCGCGAAACGGGTCTTTCCCCTCAAGAGTACTTTGAAAAACATAACTGTTTAGCCGTTGAAATGGAATCATTTGCTTTATTTCATACCGCAAATATTCTTAACAAACAAGCCGCTTGTTTGTTAACAATCTCTGATTCTTTAACAACTCACGAAGAAACCTCTCCAGAGGAAAGGCAATCTGCTTTCACAAACATGATGAAAATTGCACTTGAATTAGCATAAACAAAATGGATGGTTCGATAGGGAACATCCATTCTTTTTGAAGGAGCACAAATGGAAACTAGAATGTTAAAACAAAATGGGTTAACGTTATATTTGATAAAATTAAAGAAATTCAAGACCATTGGAATTTCACTTAAATTTGTCAATTCTTTTCAGGAATCTACCATTAATGCTCGTTCTTTGCTACCAGAAGTCTTAACAGAAGCTTGTAAAAAATATCCAGGATTACAATACATTCAAAATGAGTTTGACGCCTTGTATGGCACAGAATTATCTACATCTACTCAAAAAATAGGATTACAAAGTGTTATTTCCTTTGATGTAATGGTAGTAAACGATCAATTTCTTCAAGAAAAAGTTAAATTAACTCCTCTTGCTTTTTCTCTTTTAAGTGAAATTATTTTTCATCCTAAAACGACTAAAAATGGGTTTAAAAAAAGCATCGTTAACAATGAAATTCGTATGTTAAAAGAAGACATTGAAGCAGATTATCATGATAAATTCGAATATAGTTACCAACAATTCAAAAAAGAAATGTTTTCAAACGAACTTTTTAAGTTTTCATCAAGAGGTATTTATGACTCTCTTGATGAAATCACTTCTGAGAATCTTTTTCACTATTATGAAACAATGATTCAAGAAGATGACGTATCGATGTTTGTTGTAGGAGATTTTGAATTTGAAGACATTGAAAATACGGTTAAAACATATTTTCATTTTCCAAAAAGTAAAATGAATTTCACATGGCTTGACACACAATCAAAAGAATTTATGAATCCAACTTATATTACTGAAACAGCCGATTTAAAGCAAGCAAGAATTAATATTGGCTATCGTACTTTTATACGTTCTACCGATAAATTATATTATGCTATGGTTTTATTTAACTCAATTTTTGGTGAGTCTGATCAATCAATATTATTTCAAGTCGTGCGTGAAACGCATCAATTATGTTACTACATTTCTTCAAGTTACAACCCAAACAAAGGGTTTTTATCCGTTTTTGCAGGAATCGATCCCGGAAAAGAAGATGAGGCATGTAATTTGATTTTTGATTCATTACATCAATTAATTCAAGGTGAAATATCTGAAGAAGCTTTATTTTTAGCAAAAGAAAACTTAATTCATCGAGTCAGACTTAGTAATGATTCTATGGGAAGTTTGATTAATCGAGTTTTTATTTATCAAAAACTTTATCAAAAAGCTTACGATGTTGAAGAAATCATTTCTCAAATTTTGTTGGTTACGAAAGATGAAGTTCTCAAAGCAGGGAAATCTCTTCGACTTGACACCGTTCATACGTATACAAAAGAAGGGATGAATCTATGAAGACAACCACTTATTCTCCCATACAAGAAACATTAATAGAAACGACTCTTTCTTCAGGAATGAGAGTAATCTTTTTACCAAAAAAAGATTTTAGTCGAGTTGCGGTTTCTTTACAAATCAAATTTGGATCTACCGATCAATTTATAACATTAAAGAAAACGAAAGAACAAAAGGAATTTTATGAAGGAACAGCCCATTTTTTAGAACATATGATTTTTGAAAACGAACAAAATGACGTTTCAAAAGCTTTTTCATTGCTTGGGGCTTCTGTGAATGCGTATACGACCTCAAACCGAACGAGTTACTATTTCTCAACAACCAATCCAGTTGTTGAACCGCTTAAATTGCTTCTTGACACCGTTTTTAATCCTACCCTACATGAAGATGCTATTTTAAAGGAAAAAGCGATTATACAAAAGGAAATCACGATGTATCAAGATGATCTAGATCAATCTCTCTATTATGACCTCTTACATCAAATGTATAAAGATCACCCCATCAAGAATGACGTTGCCGGAAGCGAAGAATCCCTTTTACTGATTCATTCTGAACTTTTAAGAAATGCTTTTTACACTTTTTATCATCCAAAAAACACGTTGCTTGTCATTACGGGTGATGTGAATCAAGAAGAAGTATTTGACTTTCTCAAGAATTATCAATTTCTTTTTCCCTTTAAAAAACATCAAGACTTTATAAAAGCAGATAAGCTAGAAGCTGTTTCCTCTAAAAAAAAATCAGCTGAAATCATCAAAGATGTCGTAACGGATTTAGTGATGATTGGAATACTCATTCATCGAGATGCAAAACTTTCTCCACAAAAAGCGGCAATAGAAGAAATTTCTCTTTTGTTATTGTTGGATAATTATCTTGGAAAAAGTTCTCCAAATTATCAAGAGTTAAACAAAAAACAATTGATTAATTCAACCTTTGATTATTCTGCAAGTTCTGAAGAAACTTATGGACACATCATTTTGTATACAGAAACAAAAAAACCGAAACAGAGCATTAAAGAAATGGAATCTTTGTTAACTTTGTTACAAGATTATCAAATTGATTCCAAGCGATTTATCATTCAAAAACGAAAATTAGTTGGACAATTTGTTCAAATCTTTAATTCTATTACCCAAACCAATAACTTTATTGCCGAATATGCCTTGCGTGGAATGAACGCTTTTACTTTTTTAAGCATCTTAGAAAAAATTACAGAAAATGATTTATATGGTATGGTTCATTACTTTCAAGAAAACGCGATTGTGTCCATTCATTATCATAAATAATTTGATTTATCTTTTACCCAAATTTCTTTGGGTTTTTTTTTTTTTTAATAGTCTTAACTCTTTTGACATGCTATAATAGGGTATCAAGAGGTGGCATATGTCAAAGTGTAAAGTCTATTTACTTCCTGGGGAAGAGACAAGGATTTTAGAGGGTCATTCCTGGGTTTATAATAATGAAGTTTTGCGTTTAGAAGGAGACATTGTAAGTGGAGATATCGTTGATGTGTATTCTAGCTTAAACAAATTTATTGGAAAAGGATTTTTAAATACTCAATCTAAAATATTTGTGAGAATTGTTTCCAGAAAAGATGTTGAAATTGATTATGATTTTTTCAACCAAATTATTGTTAAGGCAAATCAGTATAAAACAGAATTAGGGTTTCAAAATAGTTATAGAGTTCTTTTTGCCGAAGCAGATGGAATGCCAGGATTAATTGTGGATAAATATGGAGAATATTTATCCATTCAAATACTTTCTTTAGGAATTGACAAACGAAAACAAATCTTTATTGATATTTTAGTCTCTTTGTTTCATCCAAAAGGAATCTATGAACGAAGTGATGTCCCTATAAGAACAAAAGAAGGACTAGATTTGTTTAAAGGAACTATTTATGGAGACGTTCCTGATGAAGTGCTTATTGAAGAAAATGGAATTTTCTTAAGCGTTGATTTAAAATCCGGTCAAAAAACCGGAACATTTCTTGATCAACAAGCCAATCATTTCGCACTTCAAAGTTATGTCAATCAAAAAGACGTATTAGATTGTTTTTCACATATTGGCAGTTTTGCGCTTCATGCTAAAAAAGCGAATGCTAAAAACGTTACCGCTGTAGATATATCAGAAGTTGCTTGTAACCGAATCAAAAAGAATGCGAAATTGAATGAATTAGAGATTAAAGTCGTTCAAGCCAATGTATTTCATCTTTTACGAGACTACCAAGCAGAAAACAAAAAATTTGATGTCATTATTTTAGACCCACCTGCTTTTGCAAAAACAACAAGTAAGATTGCTAGTGCCTATAAAGGATACAAAGACATCAATCTTCAAGCCATGAAGTTAATCTCAAATGGTGGATATTTAATCACGGCTTCTTGCTCTCATTTTATGACCCCAGCACTTTTTCTGCAAATGTTAAAAGAAGCAGAAAACGATGCGCAAAAAACCTGTCAAATGATTGATTTTCGAATTCAAGGAAAAGACCATCCTACTTTATTAGGATCAGAAGAAACATTATATTTAAAGTTAGTTGTACTGCGAGTTTTAGATAAATAAAGGAATGATACTATGATTATTAAATCCATCGATTTTTGTGGCAGTGCCGTAAAAAGAGATCAATATCCCCAAGACAATTTACCTCAAATAGTCATATCAGGTAGAAGCAATGTGGGAAAATCCTCTTTTATTAATGCCATGTTAAACAACTATAAAATTGCAAAAGTATCACAAACTCCAGGTAAAACAAGATTGATTAATTTCTTTCTCATCAACTCGTTATTTTATTTTGTTGATATTCCAGGATATGGATATGCTAATGTTAATAAAACCATGCTTATGGATTTTCAAACATCCATTGAAATGTATTTAGAATCCTCACCAACGCTTCAATCAGCCATTCTTTTACTTGATATTCGACACATTCCAACCAACGATGATTTAATGATGTTAGAATATTTTAGAAATCGAAATTTAAACATTTTATTAATTTTGACAAAAGCCGATAAACTATCAAACAATCAACGATTTAAGCAAATGAAACTGATTAAAGAACGATTGTCTTCAAAATCTACTGAAAAGATTTTTATGTTTTCCGCTACAACCAAAGAAAATCGAGATTTAATTTGGGACGAAATTGAACATTCATTGATTCCTTAAATTTTAAGAAGAACGTTTTGCAAGAAAAGGTGATAATATGCTTTCAGAGTACTTTAATCGAATTGCTTCAAGTTATGATCAAGCCATTCAAGAAATTGATCGTTTAAAATTATTTCCTTATGCTGGCTATGAGGAAATGATGGACCGAATTGCCAAAGAAATTATGGCACAGCTTCATTTAAACGAATATAAGATTTTGGATATTGGCATAGGAACCGGACAACTTTATCAAAAAATCAAACCCGAATTATTAAAACTTACCGGAGTTGATTTTTCGAAAAACATGTTAGAAATCGCCAAACTTCGTTTGCCAAGCTCTACTTTCTTTTTACATGACTTTGTACAAGGATTGCCAAAAGAAATTCAAGATGAAAAATTTGATTTTATTGTTTCTACTTTTTGCATGCATCATTTGGATATTGATAAATACGTTGATATGATTCATTACCTGCTAAATTATTTGACTCCTTTTGGAAAAATCTATATCGGAGATATTCTCTTTTTAGATGAAGAATCAAAAAAAAGATGTTATAAATCTTCCTCTGATATTTGGGATGAATCAGAGTATTATCATGTATTCAATCAATTACTTCAAAAAGTTAATTCTCAATTAAAATTAAGTTTTATGAAAATCTCGTTTTGTGTTGGAATCATCATTATTGAAAATTATCATGAATGTACTTTACAATTCGAAGAGAATTTGGTAGAATACTCTCAAAATACAATGAAGTGGAAGAGTAGTCAAGCCCGGAAAAAAAGAGAGTAAACGGTAGGTGTAAGTTTACCAAAAGGATTGATGAATGTCGCCATGGAGTAGATAGAATGAACTTTAGTAGTTTTATCCGTCCCCAGCGTTAATGGAATGAGTGCTAGATTTATCTAGAACAAAGGTGGTACCGCGATAAAATCGTCCTTTTTTAAGGCCGTTTTTTTTATTTTAAGGAGGAACTATGAAAAACAAAAACTACATTTCTTATCTAAGAGAAATGGTTGGAGATAAAAAAATCATTCTAAATGCGGCTTGTGTGGTTTTGCCAAATGAAAAGAACGAAATATTACTTCAAAAAAGAAGTGACAATCTCAAGTGGGGATTACCAGGAGGCCTGATGGAGCTAGATGAATCCATTGAAGAATGTGCTATAAGAGAAGTATTAGAAGAAACCAATTTAGAAGTGTGTCTCACTAAGTTTATAGGAATTTTTACAAATCCCAATATGACTTGGAGAATTACAGATAAAGCTAAAGTCATTTGTTATTCTTTTCAAGGAAAAATAACAGGAGGGACTTTAAGGATAAACGACAGCGAATCATTAGCTTTTGAATATTTTTCTCTTGAACATTTGCCTGAAATTCATTCACCCGATAATCTCGAAACCATACTTGCTTATTATAATTCAGAGTCAAATTTAGTGGAAGGGAAGTTATATCATGACGACATTAAATCCAAAATATGATCACATTGCAGTAGAAGACAAAAAATACGAGTTCTGGCTAGAAAATGGCTTTTTTGAAAGTGGAGATCTAAGTAAAAAGCCTTTTACTATCGTAATTCCACCTCCCAATGTAACTGGAAAACTTCATTTAGGTCATACCTGGGACACAACACTTCAAGATATGATTATAAGAAGAAAAAGAATGCAAGGATTTGATGCACTTTACTTACCGGGAATGGACCACGCAGGAATTGCAACACAAGCAAAAGTAGATCAAAAATTGCGCCTTGAAGGCATCAATCGTTACGAACTAGGAAGAGAAAAATATTTAGAAGTTGCCTGGAAATGGAAAGAAGAATATGCAAATCATATACGAGATCAATGGAAAACAATTGGTCTTTCTTTGGATTATAAAAAAGAACGATTTACACTCGATGAAGGATTAAGCGATTCTGTTAATCATGTCTTTATTAAATTATATGAGAAAGGCTACATTTATCGAGGCGAGCGCATTATCAACTGGGACGTTGAAGCGAAAACGGCTCTTTCGAATATTGAAATAGAACACAAAGACGTAAATGGTGCTCTTTATTACTACACTTATCCTTTTGTGGACCAAGTGGGAGGATTAACCGTGGCCTCAACTAGACCTGAAACCATGTTTGGAGATTCTGCGTTAATGGTTCATCCATTGGACTCTCGTTTTCTTGCCTATCATGGAAAAGAAGTCTACATACCTACGACCAAAATTAAAATAAAAGTCATCACAGATGACTACGTGGATAGAGATTTTGGAACAGGTATCGTAAAAGTGACTCCAGCACATGATCCAAACGATTTTCAAGTAGGAAGAAGACATGATTTAGAGATGCCTCTTTGCATGAATGAAGATGGTACGATGAATCATAGAGCTTTTCAATATGAAAATATGGATCGGTTTGAATGCCGTAAACAAGTAGTATCAGACTTACAAAAACTTGGATTAATGGTTAAAATTGAACCAATCGTTCACAGCGTTGGTCATTCAGAAAGAACCGGAGTGATTGTGGAACCAAGACTTTCTAAACAATGGTTTGTTAAAATGGAAGAACTTGCTAAAAATGCAGTCAATCAAAGTGAAGTTTCTTTTGTGCCAGATCGTTTTCAAAAAATATTTTTACATTGGATGAATTCAATCGAAGATTGGTGTATTTCAAGACAATTATGGTGGGGACACCGTATACCCGTTTGGTATAAAAACGAAGAAATCTATTGTTCAAAAACGCCTCCAACAGAAGACGGATGGACTCAAGACGAAGATGTCTTAGATACGTGGTTTTCATCTGCTTTATGGCCCTTCTCAACACTTGGATGGCCGAACAATACAGAAGAATTTAAACGATACTATCCAACCGATGTACTCGTTACAGGATATGATATTATTTTCTTTTGGGTTGCACGTATGATCTTTCAAGCAATAGAATTTACGGAAGAATCGCCATTTAAAGAATGTTTAATTCATGGATTAATTCGAGACGAATTTGGTGTTAAAATGTCAAAATCTTTAGGAAACGGTGTCGATCCAATCGATGTTGTAAACGAATATGGTGCAGATGCACTTCGATATTTTATTTCAACAAATTCAGCTCCAGGATTAGATCTTCGTTATGATAAAGAAAAAATGGAATCTAGCTGGAATTACATCAATAAACTTTGGAATATAAGTAGATATGTGTTGATGAATACAGAAAACATGAAATTTGAAGACATCATTTTAAAACAACGAGACATGAATTTTGCTGATAAATGGATTTTAACTCGTTTAAATCAAACCATAGATCAAGTCGATCATTATTTTGAGACATATGAATTTGGAGAAGCTGCAAAACTAATCTATAATTTTACATGGAATGATTTTGCTTCATGGTATGTTGAAATGACAAAGATTAACCAAGACATTGACCAAACAAAGTCTGTTCTTCTTTATGTATTAGAAGCAATTATCAAATTACTTCATCCGTTTATGCCATTTGTTACTGAAGAAATCTTTCAAATGATGCCTCACATTGAGCCTTCTATTATGATTTCACCTTGGCCTAGAAATAATGATTTGATTTTTGAAGAAACGCTTGATAAAGAATGGTTCTTTGAAATGATTAAACGCATTCGTACGGTACGAAATGATTACAGTGTATCTTGGACGAAGCCCATTGATTTATTGATTAAAGTGGATTTTCAAAGTATGAGCGATTTTTTAAATCAAAATTTACATTACTTGAATAAATTTTTAAATCCAAAATCCGTTGAAATATCATTAACTTTAGCTCCAATTGAAAAAGCAATAGCCATTATTTTACCAAATTGTACAATTTATGTGCCACTTGGATCTTTAGTAGATTTAACAGAAGAAATTATCAAACTAGAAAAAGAACTGATTGTATTAGAAAGTGAAATGCAACGAAGTGCTTTCATGCTATCAAATGAAACCTTTCTTAAAAAAGCACCACTCCAAAAAGTTCAAGATGAGATATTAAAAAGCGAAAATTATCAAAAAAATTATGAAGAGATGAAAAGAAGACTAGAGGAACTCAAAGGATAATATGTTTACTACTTTTTTAGAAGCAAAAGAATGGATTGAAAACTTACATCGTTTTGGAGAAAAACTAGATTTACATCGTATGAGTATTGCTTGCGAAGTTTTAGGGCATCCAGAAAAGGCATTTAAATCCATTCACATTGCAGGAACGAATGGAAAAGGTTCTACGGCTAATTACATAAAAAATATTTTAATAGAAGCTGGCTATAAAGTAGGAATTTATACTTCGCCCTATGTGGTCAAATTCAACGAGAGAATTGGCATTAATTATGATTTTATATCAGATGAAAATGTCCTTAAATATACAAACATTTTAAAAGAATTGTGGGATAAAATCTTCTTAGAAACTGGAGATTCCGTTACTTTTTTCGAAGTGCTCACTTTAATGTGTTTTATCTATTTTAAAGATGAAAAAATCGAATATGGAGTTATTGAAGTTGGTTTAGGGGGAACCCTTGATGCGACAAATATTATTACACCCATAGTCAGTTGTATTACAAACATTTCATATGACCATATGAAACAATTGGGAAATACGCTTGAAAGCATTGCCTTAAATAAATTAGGAATTGTAAAGGAAGGAATTCCACTTATCACTTCCGTTGAGAACGAATCTTTATTTCCACTTTTTTATGAAATAACTTCAAAGAATCATTCTAAAATTACCTTTATCGATTTTAATCAGATCAAAGAAGTAAATGTCTCTGAAGTTACTTCTTTTGAATATTATAACGAATTATATAAGTTACTACTTCCCGGATTTCATCAAGTGAAAAATGCTTGTTTAGCCATAGAAACCATTCGTGAATTAAATTTGTCAAATGATTTGAAAATTACAGTAGATCATATAAAAGCTGGTTTAATAAAGACTACATGGCCTGGTCGTTTTGAAATTTTTCATCATTCGATTATTTTAGATGGAGCCCACAATATTGGTGGAGTGGAATCGCTTAAAAAAACGCTTGAAGCGATGTATCCCAACAAGTATATTAAATGCTTATTTTGCATGATGAAAGACAAAGAACATTTAAAAATCATTGCAGAATTAGATAACGTTGTCGATGAATTTCATTTCACTGAAATCCCTTATCCAAGGCGGGCGGATGCAGAAGAACTCTTCTTTGAAAGTTTTCATGAGAAAAAGTTTATTCATCATGATTTTGAGAAGGCTTTTAACGAGCTATCTGTCTTAAAAGATAACGAAATTTTGTTAGTTACAGGATCACTTTATTTTATTTCAGAGATACGAAAATTGATTGTTAAGTAAAAACGGATGAGTTTCATCCGTTTTTTTTAGAGAAATTATGAAGTAAAAGCGTAGTATTTTATGAGGTGGTAACTATTTATACAATCAAAGACATGCCATTATTGGAAAGGCCAAGAGAAAGGCTTGAATCCTATGGAGCAGAAAACTTAAGTACATTTGAACTACTTGCCATCATTTTAAGAGTGGGCTGTAAAAATCAATCTGCGATTGAAGTGGCAAAATCCATTCTTCATGAGACGAATGAATTAAGCGATTTGAAAACAAAAACCATAACTGAGTTAGCAAACATAACAGGAGTAGGTAAAGCAAAAGCCATTGCAATTTTAGCTTCCATTGAACTTGGAAAAAGAGTATTAAATCCCAAAATGGATTTCATTAAAATTTCTTCACCCAATGATGTCTTTAATTTATTGAAAAACGAACTTATGAACTTAAAGCAAGAAGTATTAATCGTATTATTTTTAGATTTAAAAACCAATTTAATTGCTCAAAAGCAAATTTTTGTAGGGAGTTTAAATCAATCATTAATTCATCCCCGAGAAGTGTTTAAATTCGCAGTGAAATATTCAGCATTTCAAATTATCATGGTACATAATCATCCCTCAGGAGACCCAGAACCTTCGATGCAAGATCTTCAAGTTACCAAAATATTTAAAGAAGCAGGAGATATGTTGCAAATCAAGTTAATCGATCATGTCATTATTGGGAAAAATCGATATTTATCCATTATGGATTACTTAAAAACCACAAAATAAAAAACACATAATTAAATGTGTTTTTTATTTTAAATAGATATCTCCTAGTTATTGCTTATCGGTTGGTAAAATTCCTGTTTCTTGATATTCTTTGATTGAGTCACTCATTGTTTGAGTTCTAGTTTGAAGTGCTTGACGAAATTGATTTACTGCTGCAAAATTCTCATCAATTTTGTTTTGATTTTGAACTTCAAATGTTGCACGAATTGCAGCTCCTTCAGTATAGTAAGTATTACGAAGTGTAGAAAGTAAATCATGCATTGTAGCTAGTAAAGCGTCAAGTTCAGCTTGTTTAACTGAAGTATCTTCATCGCTTGCAACTAGTGCAGCGATTTCAGTTTCTAAAGCTTCAATTTGAGGTAAATACTCGTCAAGAATTACTTGTCTGTCTGCATAAAAAGCTGTTTGTTGTTCGACACAAACTTTATTCATTTCTTCATTGTTATCTTTTATTACTTGAATCAATTCTTGATTGGTTAGTAAAAGAGCATCTTCTTTTAATAAAGTATCTTCTGCATCTAATGCGCGATATACTAATCTTAAATAACCAACTTCAACATCTAATTCAGTAGCTTCTGTTACTAAATCAGTGTTTTGTTTGGCGATTGCTCTACCAAACATTGCTTTTTCTTGGAAAAGTTCATTGATTCTTTCTTGAAATCTGTTTTGCATTTGTGTAGAAGTAGAACTAACCTCAACAATTGTTTCATCTGCGTTAACATCAATGAATCCTAAGTCAATAGCTTCATCTAATACTTCTTCAATAGCTACGTCAACGTTCTTGTTTTGTAAACTTAAGTTTAAGAGAAGAATTTCACCATCTTGGTTAAGAGCCGAAACACTTTCAACAACGTTGTTTCCATTGACCACAAAATCGATGCTTGGGTTAATATCTACTGTTACATAAGAATATTCATCAGTTGCATTGCAACCGATTAAAAAAACTGATAGCAATCCAAATAATAGTAAGATTGGGAATAATATTTTCTTTTTCATTTTATAAAACCTCCTAATTTCTACTAAATATACGTAAAGGATAGGAGGTTTTATTGGTAAAAAAGAATTATTTTTCTAAAAATTCCAAAATATCTTGATATACAACGGCTTTATCTAATTCATTTAAGATTTCATGACGATCTTCATTATATAGTTTATATTCGATGGATTCATACCCAAGACGTTTCATTAAATGATAGAGATATACAACTCTCTCTCCATAATTACTTAAAGGATCTTTTGCTCCCGATATTAAGAGAATCGGTTGTTTCATATTGCCCTTCATTAAATTCTTTTTGTCATTTACAAAATTTAACCATCGAAATAAATTCCGATTAGCACTGACGGTAAAAGGTTGTCCACACATGGGCGAAGCATGATAATATTGTTGAATGGCTTCATCTTTTGTGAGCCATTCTTCATTAATTCCATGAATCAAACCGTCTTTTCTCATTTTATTTGGATTTGAATCAATTGCTAAATTTTGAATGGTTTTAGATATATGTCGTGGACCTTTAAAACATTGAAAGATTGAAGTTAAAGCAATTCCGAAAAAAGTTAATCCTTTCGAAGCATGTGTTGTTCCTGAAATAATCGCTTTTTTATAAAAATCAGGATACAAGATAATCATTTTTCTTGCTAAAAAGGAACCCATACTATGTCCTAATATATAAACATCTTTTTTCGGGTAATGAGTTTCAATGTAGTCTTTTACTAATTCAACAGATTCAAAGGCCAATAAATCGCCTTTTTTATCTGCAAAGTGAACATAATCATTTGTAGATGTAGAAAGTCCATGACCTAAGATATCACATCCTATAACAAGAAAGCCATGTTCGTTTAAAAATTCTGCGAACAACCCGTATCTTGCGAAGTGCTCACTTGCACCATGAATAATATGCACAATGCCGATTATTTCAATTTTTGGTTCATAAAGATATACATGAATTTGATTTTCCTTTGAATCCTTTAAAATGACCTTACGCATTATTTCACTCCTTAACTTTACTTAATCTATTGTGTCAATTATATCATTAATGGTTTTATTTTAAAACAAGTTTTGATATAATAAACAAAGAGGTGACTTGGGTGGAAAAATACATTTTAGCAATTGATCAAGGTACCACATCTTCAAGAGCAATTATTTTTGATAAATCAGGAAAAATCGCATCACAATCACAACATGAATTCACACAATATTTTCCTGAACCAGGATATGTTTTACACGATCCGTTAGAAATATGGGAATCTGTTTCGGTATGCATTAGTGAATGCTTTATGAAAGCAAAGATATCTCCACATCAAATAGCAGGAATTGGAATCACAAACCAAAGAGAGACTACTGTTGTTTGGAATAAAACAACAGGAGTGGCTATTTATAAAGCCATTGTATGGCAAAGCAAACAAACTTCCTCTATTTGTGAAGAATTAAAAAACAAAGGATATGAAAAGAAGTTCAAATCAAAAACCGGATTATTAATTGATCCGTATTTTTCAGGAACTAAAATAAAATGGATTTTAGATCATGTTAAAGGAGCGAGACTTTTAGCGGATAAAGGAGAATTGCTGTTTGGAACAATTGATTCTTGGATTGTTTGGAATTTAACAAACGGGAAACAGCATGTAACGGATTATTCTAATGCATCTAGAACGTTACTCTTTAATATTTTTGATTTAAAATGGGATGATGAATTATGTGAAATTCTAAACGTTCCTAAAAACATGTTGCCTTCCGTAAAACCTTCTTCAGCAATTTATGGATACACTTCTAAAAACGTCTTTTATGGTCACGAAATTCCAATTTCAGGAATAGCAGGAGATCAACAAGCTGCTCTTTTTGGGCAAACATGTTTTAATAAAGGTGATGTTAAAAACACATATGGAACAGGCTGTTTTATCTTAATGAATACAGGCACGACACCAACACTTTCAGAAAAAGGATTACTCACAACCATTGCGTGGGGTATAAATGATGAAATCACTTATGCACTTGAAGGCTCGATTTTCGTTGCAGGATCAGCCGTACAGTGGTTACGAGATGGACTAAAAATCATCTATAAATCTTTTGAGTCAGATGCTTACGCCAAAACGTGCTCTTCTAATCTTGGCGTGTATTTTGTCCCTGCCTTTGTAGGGCTTGGGACTCCATATTGGGATAAAGATGCAAAAGGTGCCATTTTTGGAATCACTAGAGGCACGAAAAGAGAACACATCATTAGAGCGACTCTTGAAGCCATCGCTTATCAAACAAAAGATGTATTGCAAGTAATGGAGTCCGAATCAAAAATTCATCTAAACCGACTAAGAGTAGATGGTGGAGCTTCTGAAAATGATTTTTTAATGCAATTTCAAAGCGACATTTTAAATACCTATATTGACAAACCAGTCACTTCAGAAACGACAGCGTTAGGAGCTGCATATCTTGCAGGATTGGCCGTTAAGTTTTGGACGTTGGATGACATCAAACAAATGTGGGGAATTGATAAAATCTTTAAACCACTTATCTCAGAAAAATGTCGAAAAGAGTTATATTCTGGATGGTTGAAAGCAGTGAAAGCTTGTATGATGTTTAAGTAAATATCACGTGCATTTTTCTGCAAATTGTTGTATAATATGAAAGAAGCTAGAGGTGATGAATATGGAAGATAAATTCAAGGAATTTAATGCGAAAAAAGAGAAAACTTCTAAATCCGTAATCATAGGTGGAGTTATTTTAGGATTGGCTATTATTATTTTCTTTTTACTTAGCGCTACCGTTGATCCAGTAGCAGGCCAAGTAATCGGAATTATAGTTGGAATCGTAGGCTTTGTTTTTTTGATAAAAGGAAGCATGGATTTTAAAAACCTCTCAAAACGATTTAAAACAGAAGTTTTAATGGGAGTATTTGAAGAAGCTATTCCTGGAATAAAGTATTCTCCAGATCAAGGATTATCCCAATTTGATGTCTACGCTGGAGAATTCTTAAAAAGAGCGGATCGTTTCTATTCAGAAGACTTAATGAAAGGCACACTTGATGATGTTGATTTTATATCAAGTGATGTAAGATTAGAAGAAAGACGTGTTGAACATACAAAAAATGGAACAAGAGTCTATTATGTTCCTTACTTTATAGGTAGAATTTTTAAATTTACTTTTAATAAAGAATTTGAAGGATATCTTCAAGTGCTTGAAAGTGGATCACCACTTTCCAATCGAAAATTCAAAAAAGTTGAATTGGAGTCCATCGATTTTAACAAAAAATTTAAAACCTATTCCACAACCGAATTAAGTGCATTCTATGTACTTACGCCTGACATTATGGAAGCTATCATGAATTTAGAAAAAAGAAATCCTGGTCGAATCGGACTTTCCTTTACAGGCGAAACGCTTTATATTGCTATAAACAACAACAAGGATACTTTTGAACTTAAGATGTTTCGCAAAATTGATGATTCAGTAGTTGAAGAATTTAAACAGGATTTACTAGTAGTCAAAGATGTTATCGTCGCTTTGAAACTAAACAATAGATTATTTAAAAAATAGGAGGAATTAAAATGTTTACATTAGGAATTGGAACAACCGGTACTATTTTACTAATCATTGCAGGGCTCATTCTTATCATCATTTTTTGGTATATTGGCACAATGAATCGTTTGCGTCAATTAGAACTAAAAGTAAATGAAGCTGAATCAGGAATTGATGTAGCTTTAACCAAAAGATTTGATATGCTTACTAAAATGTTAGAAACCACAAAAGGATACGCAAAACACGAATCTGAAACGTTAGAAAAAGTTGTTAAATGGCGTTCAGGGATTCCTCAAAGTGCAACGGTAAAAGACAAAGAAGAATTCTTATCGCAAATGAATCAAGTGGCTTCAGGAATCAACGTCGTTGTGGAACAATATCCTGATTTAAAAGCAAACACCGTCTTTCTTGAATTACAATCTGGTGTTGCAAACACGGAAGAACATCTACAAGCAGCAAGACGTCTTTATAATGCGAATGTAACAAGCATCAATACGATAATCGTTACGTTCCCACAAAGTATCGTCGCAAATGCAATTCATATGGAAAAGAAACCATATTTTGAAGCTGAAGAAAAGAAACGCCAAGACGTCGATTTTAAATTTTAATAAATCTACAACTTTAATTCGCTTTTTCACAACCTAAATAAAAGACGAATGATTCTTCATTCGTTTTTTTTTATGTTTCGAAAAATAAGTATATTATTGTTTTTTTTTTAAGAAATAGAAACCAAATTTGTTATTTGAAATCGACAAAAGATCAAGTTAAGATAATGCTATCAAACAAAAGGAGGCATTATGTTAAATCAAGTAATTTTAGTCGGAAGACTAACAAGCGATCCAGAATTAAGAAAATTGGAAGACAACAAAACCGTTACAACTATTCGACTTGCAGTGCAAAGACCCTTTAAAAGTGGTGAAACAAATGATTATGAAACGGATTTCTTGAATTGCACTCTATGGAGTGGAATTGCCGAAGCAACTGTAGATTATTGTAAAAAAGGTTCCGTTGTTGGAATAAAGGCACGGTTACAACAAAAAGAATATATTTTTGAATCAAAAAAAATCTTTTCTTATCCTGAAATAATTGTAGAAAAAATATCATTCATCAGTACAAATAAAGACTAAGGTGCAAAATGCATCTTTTTCTTTTTTTCAAGTCCAATAAATGTTATAATTTGACATAAGGTGATAAGCATGAAAGAATATCAAGATTTTTTAAATTATATCTTAAAAAATGGAATCGAAAAAACAGATAGAACGGGAACGGGAACTCTTTCAACTTTTGGGTATCAAATGCGCTTTGATTTAAGCAAAGGATTTCCGCTTTTAACCACCAAAAAACTTCATGTTAAATCGATTATTCATGAATTATTATGGTTTATTAAAGGAGATACAAACATCCGATATTTAGTCCAAAATGGTGTAAGAATTTGGAACGAATGGCCTTATCTTAAATTCAAACAGTCTCAAGACTATAATGGTGAATCGATGGATGATTTCATATCTTACATAAAGGATTCTGAAGTATTTGCACAAAAATACGGTAATTTAGGTCCAGTATATGGAAAGCAATGGAGAGCATTTGAAGGCAAACAACAAGTGATTGACCAATTAAATACTGTCATTAAGAATATTAAAATGAATCCAGATAGCAGAAGACTTATTGTCTCATCTTGGAATCCTCCTTTATTAGAAGAAATGGCTTTACCTCCATGTCATTTATTGTTTCAATTTTACGTTATTAACAACAAACTATCATGTCAAATGTATCAACGAAGTGCAGATGCCTTTCTTGGAGTCCCCTTTAATATCGCCTCTTACGCTTTATTGACTATGATGGTAGCTCAGGTCACGGGGTTAGAGTACGGAGAGTTTGTTCACACATTTGGAGATGCTCACATCTACTTAAATCACCTAGATCAAGTTCAGTTACAATTATCAAGAGTTCCACGAAATTTACCAAAAATGACTTTTTTAAGAAAAATCACTTCCATTGAAGATTTTAAATTTGATGACTTTTCTCTTTCAGAATATAATCCGTATCCTTCCATTAAAGGAAAGGTGGCCGTATAATATGATTAGTTTAATTTTCGCCATTGACCCACACTTTTTGATAGGAAAAGCAAATAATCTTCCATGGAATTATCCCGAAGATTTGAGTTATTTCAAGCAAACAACCCTTCATAAAACAGTACTAATGGGATTAGAAACGTTCCAATCCATTGTTTCAAGAATTGGGAAACCTTTGCCAAACCGAAAATCCATAGTGGCCTCATTAGAACCTTTTTCTTATCCCAACGTTACTGTAATTCATGATTTAATTTCTTTTTTAAAACAACCAACTTCAGAAGAAATTTTTATAATAGGTGGAAAAACGATTTATGAACTTTCTTTTCCTTATGCAGATAGACTTTATATTACTCATATTTCAAAACCGTATGAAGGGGATGTCTATTTAAATAACATTCCATTTTCTGATTTTTCATTAATGAAAGAAGAAACCAAAGGCGAATTAACATTTTCTGTCTATGAGAGGAAAAGTTAAAATGATCTTGTTTTTGCAAGTTTTGTTAAGCGTTCTTTTTACCATCCTTTTTCTGATTTTTGGGACATATGAATTAAACTTCACTGGAATTTTAACCATCATAGGCGTATTTCTTTTAGCAATGATTGCATTTATAATCCTATTATTCCTTTTTTTTGTTACTGTTTTATTTTTCTTTACAAAAACAGACCCTAAAAATCTTTTTAAACATCAGCTTTTCAATACAATTGGTTTTTATATCTTTAATGTGTTGTTAAGAGTTAAAATTGTAGTTTCTGGAAAAGAAAATTTACCTAGTAACAATCATTTTGTCGTCGTGTCCAATCACATTGAGTATACAGATCCAATTTATGTCAAACAAGTATTTAACGATTATCCTATTTCATATGTTTCAAAAGAATCGTTATTTAAAGTACCTATTGTAAGAAGACTTTTGAAAAGTTCTGGATGTATTCCTATTTACAGAGGAGACAACCGACAAGCAATGCAATCCATTCTTTTAGCCATTCAATCCGTTAAGAACGGACAACCAATGGGAATATTTCCAGAAGGAACACGTTCCTATAAAAATGAAATTGCACCGTTTAAAGCCGGATCTTTGAAACTAGCTACGAAAGCTAAAGCGGATATTTGTCCGATTTGCTTATATAATATGCATGGAATCTTTAAAAAAGGCAGAATTAAAATCCACAAAGGATATTGTCATATTTTGCCAAGAATTCCATTTGAAGAATATGAAAATTTAGACACATTAGAAATCACAAAGCGAATTGAATTGCTTATTTCAAATCAACTCACCGAATTTAAAAAAATGCATCCAGAAGACTAACCACAAAGAAGGGAATAATCAAACCATCTTATAAAGACGTTTTGATTATACAAGAATATATGATAAAATTAGTAGCGGTTGACTTAGATGGAACTCTTTTAAATTCTCAAGGTAAAATATCTATTAAAACAATTGAAACCATACAACTTTTAAAAAAACATCATGTATACATCGTGATAGCTTCAGGTAGAACCTATCATGAAATCACTAAAATCATTCAGCCTTTGGATTTGTTCGAATATGACAGAGCGTACTTTATTGCTTATAATGGCGTTCTTACTTTGAAAGTATTTCCTTTTGAAATCATTGACAAAAAATTAATGGACAAAGAAGATGTAAAAAAGATAAGTTCTCTTGTATTACCTGCAAATTTGAAAATGCATGTTTTCTGTGAACACTTTGTTTATATCTCTAACGATATTAAATTATTACTTTTAGATAATACTGCTTATGAAAAAACAGTAGTTAAGATTGATATGAATCTTTATGATGAAAACGAAGCAGTTTATAAAGTGTTGTTATATGATGAAGAGAAGATCTTAAATACGTTTAAAGGAACAATTGAAAACAGTTGGTATGATCAATACAATATCTTTAAAAGCTCAAATCAATTGTTAGAATTTGTACATTTAAAAGGTTCAAAAGGCGATGCACTCAAGAAATTGCTTGTTTTATTAAAACTAGACAAATCAGAAACGATGGCTTTTGGAGATGAAGAAAACGACATATCACTTTTAAAAGCTTCTGGAATCAGTGTTGCGATGGGGAATGCAAAACCTTTCGTAAAAGAAATTGCGGACGTTATTACTTTATCCAATGATCTTGATGGAATATCAGAAATAATGAATCAATATATCAATCAACTAGGAGATGATTTTAATGGAATTTGAATTAGAGATTATTAGGTGGCTTCAAAGTTTTCGAAATGATTTTCTAGATTATTTCTTCCAATTTTGGACAATGTTTGGTGAAGAATTATTTATTATAGCCATTCTTGGCTTTATGTACTGGTGTTATGATAAAAAAATTGGTGAAACCATTGGAATAACGGTATTCGTTTCGCTGGTGTTTAATAGTGTTCTGAAAGTCATAGTAAGTAGACCAAGACCTTTTTTAGTGGATAGCACCATTGAGAACATTCGTCCTAAAACTTCTTTGGGGTATTCCTTCCCAAGTGGGCACACACAAGGCGCTGCAACAACATTTGGAAGTTTGGGTATATGGATTAAGAAAAGATGGTTAACGATTACTGTGTCTCTAATTATCTTACTTGTGGCCATAAGTAGAATGTATTTGGGAGTCCATTACTTATCAGATGTAATTGTAGGAGCTATATTTGGAATTGGAATTTCTTTTGGATTTTA
Source organism: Bacillota bacterium (assembly GCA_018818595.1). NCBI lineage: Bacteria > Bacillati > Bacillota > Bacillota bacterium. The sequence goes on along the minus strand of JAHIRM010000036.1, from coordinate 1,897 downwards.
TTTTTATTTTAAAAAACATGAAGATCACAAGAAAATATATAATATTATATTCATTTCAAGTGTAGTGATCTTTTTATTTAGTTATTTATATTTCTTATTCACTGCGGAGTCCTCTTTAGATTTGTACACAAATGTAGAAGGCGTATCCAAAATGATGGGGGCCATTATCGGATTTATTTTCGGTTTAAAATTTGAAGCCAAAAAGACAATGTTTTCAAATCATAAAATACTTAAGAAAAATGTGATTAGGTTTGTAGGGGGAGTAATAGTAGTTATGGCCATAAGATTGGCTTTGAAAGCAGTGTTTTCATTCATTATTAATCCCGAAGATTTAGTTCAAGACCAATATATTCAAAGCTCAATCGCACTATTATTTGATTTCATTCGATATTTCGCAATGGTATTTGTAGGTATTGGAGCATATCCAATCCTATTTAAAAAGTTTAATATTTAGAGAGGTGGACTAAAATTGAACATTCATAATGCAACTCTTTATAATCAGGAATTGATTATAAAGTACAATAAATATTATCTGCAAACGTTTATGCAAAAAAACTTTTCCATCATGGCGGTTGTGACAATTGGATTTAGCATCTATATGATTGTATTGGAACGGTGGGATTATGTATTACTTTTATTTTCAATTCTGTTACTATATTTTTTATTAACCTATATCATGCAATGGTATTCAACCAAACGGATTCTTAAGAATAGTCCTTTAGTCGAAAACCCAGTGATGCAGCATTATCAATTCTTAGATACTGAGATTTCGATTCATAATGTGAACACCTTTTCTATACCATATTTAGAAATTGCAAAATTAAGGAAAACAAAAGAATTTTTAATCATTACTTCAAAAACAAAGAAGACATACATTGTTGATTTAAAAGGATTTGACCATGCCAATGATTTTGGATTATTAGATAGCTTTTTAAGAGAAAGGTACTCAACCATTTATAAATAACACCTTTAACAGACTGATTTAGTCTGTTTTTTTTATTTTCTTATTGCATTTTTTCAAAAAATATATTACAATTAGACTGCTTGGTTTAGACCGTATGGTCAAAAAGGAGGTGTGTGCGATGAAAACCATGGAAATTAACGATAAAACATATTTTTTGAAAAACAATAAAGACTTATTTATAGCCACTTTAAGTGAATTTGCGCATAAAAGCTTTGAAGTTGCATCATTAAACGATATTATCAAAACATCGGGATTAAATAAAGGAAGTTTTTATTATCGATTCAATGATAAATTGGATTTATATTATGCATTAATGGACTATCTCTACATTGAACAATTAAATATTTTTGAAAAACAGACTCAATATTTAAAAGGAAATTTTTCACTTGAAGTTTTATTACACGCTTTCTTCACTAATTCATATAATCTTTATTCATTAAATCCAGAATTACTTATGTTAAATTATAATTCGTTTCTTGAAAAAGAAGATTTGAAAAATAACAGATTAGAGCATTGCATTTCATCTCTTGTTGATAAAGTACTGCCAGTAATCGAAAATTTGATTTTAAAAGATTACAAAATGAAATCTACAATCTTAAAAATGTTTATTAAAAATGTCGAAATTCAATATTATTTTTTACCGTTTGTATTTAAAGACACTTTTACAAGTTCGGATGTGTCTAGTTTGGTATCTACTTTAATTCAAAGTATAAATTTATATCGCAATTTAGATAATTTAGATCAATCTGTTTTTTTAAACAATAAAATGAGTTTACAATTATCTAAAGAGAACAAAGACATGTTTGATTTAAATTTAAAATTAACAAAAGGCGAAATATTAGCAATAGTAGGTCCAAATAAATCCCCAGAACTAATTCTTCAGAAACTAATCTTGGAACTATTTGACATAAATGATGGAGAAATCGAGTATTT